>QHOQ01000100.1:0-11086 GCA_003219355.1 Verrucomicrobiota bacterium | reverse complement strand
TGAAAGAGGGACGAGCTCCCGAACTTGATCGACTTTTACCCGACGCTCGCCGTCGAGGAAGATGTCGATCTTATCCAATTCGTTCTCGATCTGGCGGGTGTCGCCACCCGTCAGCAAGACGAACAGATCCAGCGCATCCTCGTCGAATTGAAGTTTGCGTTTTTTCGCTCGCCCTCGGACGATTTCGGTCGCTTCTTCTTCCCATCCGCTCCGGCTGGAATCAAGCCGATCGAAAACCTGCAACTCCGCCCGTTTGACCAGCGATCTGTAAAACGAGCGGCGCTTATCCACTTCAGTGGCGCTGATCAAGAAGGTAACGTCAGACCCGAGGCCGTTCTCGATCAAGTCTGATAATTCCTCCAGCGCCGACTGAACGCTCGCGGCGCGGCTGATCTGGGTGTCGCCGAGGAAATTCGCGCTCTTCAACCAGACGACTTTTGAGCTGCCAAAGAAAGGCAACGTTTGCAGCGCGTCGATTGTTGATCTTATGCGCGCCGCAGCTTGATCGGCATTTTCGGCTACGCCATCGATGATTTCCAATCCGAAATCGCCCGCCTCCGGTGGACTTATTTTCTCGGCCAGTTCAGCCGCAACGCGTTTTACCTCCGCTTCATCAGAGCCAACCACGGCGTGGATCGTGGCGGCTGACGCTCTTGTTTTCGCTTTCGGCATGGTACGCGAAACAGTCAGACTCGGGAGCGTCGGCGGCCGGCGTTGCGCGTGTACTTCACCCGTCGTCGTTTCGGTTCAATCTTCGAGATTCCAGCGCCGTCTTTCACTTCCATGATCTGGTCGCGCAAAAGTGCGGCGCGCTCGAATTCGAGGTTCGCAGAGGCGCGCTGCATCTCATCTTCGAGCTCACGCAACAGCTCGGTAACATTGAAATCGCCACCGGCTTCCTGAATAACCGAAGCGGCAATCTCGCGTCCACGCAGAATGGTGTGCAAACTCTCTTGCACAGCGCGCCGGACAGTCTGTGGCGTGATGCCGTGCTTTTCGTTGTATTCCATTTGTTTGGTCCGGCGGTAGTCTGAGATCGACATCAGCGCTTGCATGCTTTGCGTGACCGTATCGGCGAAGAGCACGACTTCGCCGTTTATATGACGCGCGGCGCGGCCGGCGGTCTGGATGAGCGAAGTCTGGCTGCGCAAGAAGCCTTCCTTGTCGGCATCGAGAATGCAGACGAGCGAAACTTCGGGAAGATCGAGACCCTCGCGGAGCAAATTGATACCGACGAGGATGTCGAAGTCGGCCGCGCGCAGTCCGCGCAAAATTTCGACGCGTTCAATCGTGTCGATGTCGCTGTGCAAATAGCGCACTTTTAACCCGACATCGCGCAGATAATCGGCGAGATCTTCGGCGGTGCGCTTTGTCAACGTTGTTACGAGAACGCGTTCGTTCTTTTCCACGCGTTGCCGGCAAAGCTCAATCGTGTCGTCGATCTGGTTTTTCAACGGCTTGAGTGTGATTTTTGGATCGAGAAGTCCAGTAGGACGGATGATTTGTTCAATTACGAGAGGCGCGCCGGGCGTGTGCACATCGAACTTTTCTGGTGGCTCATCGGTTCGGGAAATTGGAGGGATGCGCTCCGTCGCGTCCGATGAAGAATGGGACGACCCTGTGGTCGTCCCTCCATTTTTCCCCGGCAAAATAAACGGCACTAATTCCTCTTCCCCAATTCGTGCGCGCTTGTGCGGTACATAACCTTTGTTGCCGACCACACTGTTTTGGATCTCAAACTCGGCCGGCGTGGCGCTCACGTAGACAATTTGGTTCGTCATCTTCATGAACTCCGGAAAATTGAGCGGCCGATTGTCGAGTGCGCTGGGCAAACGAAAACCGTAATCGACTAGCACGGTCTTGCGGGACCGATCCCCTTCGTACATCCCACCGATCTGCGGAATGGTGGCGTGCGATTCATCGACAACCACGAGAAAATCTTTCGGGAAAAAATCGATGATTGTGTACGGCTTTGACCCAGGCGGCCGTCCGGACAAATGACGCGAATAATTTTCGATCCCGTTGCAGAATCCCATCTCCTGTAACATTTCGAGATCGTACTCCGTGCGCATTTTCAGCCGCTGCGCTTCAAGAAGTTTTCCCTGGGCTTCAAGATCGACAATACGCCCTTCGAGCTCTTCGCGAATGGAACGAAGTGCGCGATTTAACTTATCGGCCGGGGTGACGAATTGTTTCGCCGGATAAAACGTGATCATGCTTAGCGACTCGTGCGCATGCCCGGTCAGGGGGTCGAACCGCGTGATCGCGTCTATTTCGTCACCGAAAAATTCGAGCCGAATTGCTTCTTCATCCGCGGTGGCCGGATAAACCTCGACGACATCGCCGCGGACGCGAAATTTTCCACGCGAAAAATTCATGTCATTGCGTTCGTAGAGCATGTCGATCAAACGCCCGAGGACGGCTTCGCGGCTGATTTTCTGTCCGCGTTTCACCGTCAGGAGCATGCGCTCGTAATCTTCAGGCGAGGTGACGCCATAGATGCAGGAAACGCTCGCGACGACGATGGTGTCACGGCGTGAGAGCAACGCGCTCGTTGCGGACAATCGTAAGCGCTCAATCTCTTCGTTAATCGAAGAATCCTTCTCGATGTAGGTGTCGGAACGCGGGATGTAAGCTTCCGGCTGATAGTAATCAAAGTAGCTGACGAAATATTCGACGGCGTTCCGCGGGAAGAACTGTTTGAATTCGGAGTAAAGTTGCGCAGCGAGCGTTTTATTGTGCGAGATGACAAGCGTGGGACGATCCAGTTCCCGGATCACGTTCGCGATCGTGAAAGTTTTGCCTGAGCCGGTGACACCGAGCAGTGTCTGATGCCGGTTGCCCGCTTCGACCGACTTGATCAGCTTGGCGATTGCTTGCCCCTGGTCGCCACGCGGTTGGTAGTTCGATTCGAGCTGAAACGGCATCTATCACTCTAACATCGACATAGTGAACTCGAAAGCGTGGACCGGGATGCCAGTTCGGCCTCGCGGTCATTTCTTCTTCTGTAGTAATGTCCCCAATCTGCGACGTTTGCGTATAAATCTGGCCATGAATCTGAGAAATTTTTTCGCCGAATCAAAGCGACGCAATGTTTACAAAGTTGCCGTCGCCTACGCCGTTGTCGCCTGGTTGCTCATTCAAATTGCGACTCAGGTTTTTCCATTTTTTGAAATTCCAAATTGGGCGGTGCGGCTGATTGTTCTCGTAATTATCGTTGGCTTCCCGATCGCGTTAATCATCGCATGGGCCTTTGAGCTTACGCCGGAGGGTTTGAAGCGAACTGAGGTGGCCGATGCCGCGTCGGCTCTGCGCTCGCCACATCGCGCTTGGATTTATGTCGTGATTATCGCGGGCGCGATCTCCGTGGGTATTTTTTTCCTCGGGCGTTATACAACTTCGAAATCAAGTGTAGGAACAGAGCTTTCGGGGAAATCGATTGCCGTACTGCCATTTGACAATCTTAGCCGCGATCCGGACAACGCCTACTTTGCGGAAGGGATTCAAGACGAAATCTTGGCCCGACTAGCGAAGATCGCCGATCTCAAGGTGATCTCGCGTACTTCCACCCAGAAATACAAAAGCGCCCCGGATAACTTGCGCGAAATCGCAAAGCAACTCGACGTTGTAAATATTCTCGAGGGCAGCGTTCAAAAAGCCGCCGATCAGGTGCGCGTGACAGTGCAATTAATCAATGCAACCACCGATGCGCATCTCTGGGCCGAGACTTACGATCGTAAGCTCACCGACATTTTCGCGCTGGAGAGCGATATTGCCAAAACGATCGCCGATACGTTGCAAGCGAAGCTCACCGGTTCGGAAGAACGGATGATGTCGAAAAAACCGACAGCAAATCCTGAGGCCTACGAGCTGTATTTGAAAGGCAGATTTTTTTGGAACAAGCGAACGGGCGTAGATCTACGCAAAGCGATCGACTACTTCAATCAAGCGGTGGCGAAAGATCCGAGCTACGCTCTTGCCTATGCCGGGCTGGCGGACGCCTGCGTCTTGCTCTCTGGTTTCGGGGCGGCTAGTCCCAAGGATAGTTTGCCGCAAGCCAAAGCTGCTGCCGAGAAAGCCCTCGAATTGGACAACTCGCTAGGCGAAGCGCATGCTTCGCTTGCGCAAGCGCTTTTTGCCTACGATTTCAATATCGCCGGGGCGAACCGGGAATTCCGGCGTGCCATTGAGTTGAGCCCCAACTACGCGACTGCACATCACTGGTATGGCGAAAGCGGGCTGGCTCCTCTTGGCCAGTTCGACGACGCCATAACACAGCTGAAGCGGGCGCTGGAACTCGATCCCTTGTCTGTAATCATCAACGCAGATGTTGGAACTGTCCTAACCAGCGCACGGCGATATGACGAAGCGATCGAGCAACTCCGGAAAACCCTCGAGATGGACCCAAGCTTCTATTACGCCCATTACAATCTGGGTGAAGCGCTGGAAATGAAGGACCTCACTGAGAACGCCATTGCCGAATACCAGAAAGCAATAGGGTTAAATGATGATCCTGTGCCGCAGGCGTTGCTCGGTCATCTTTACGCAAAAATCGGCAAGAAGAATGAGGCGCGGCAGATTCTTCAGCAACTGCACGAATCGTCGAAGCAACACTATGTCTCACCATACCTTTTCGCGATGATTCACATTGGTCTTGGAGACAACAACCAAGCCATTGATTTCCTCGAAAAGACCTACGAGGATCGCGACGGATACAGCATTGCCTTCATCAAGGTTGATCCGTTCCTTGATCCGTTGCGCGGTGATCCACGTTTCGAGGCGCTTGTAGCAAGAATTTTTCCGGCGCAGAAATCGATTACGTCATCGCCATGAACCCGACGAAATTCTTCGCCGAGGTCAAACGGCGCAATGTTTACAAGGTGGCGATCGCCTACGGCGCTGTGGCCTGGCTGCTGACTGAGGTCGCGACGCAAGTCTTTCCCTTTTTCGAAATTCCGAACTGGGTCGTACGCCTGGTTGTTCTTGTAATCATTGCCGGGTTCCCGATCGCGGTGGTGATTGCCTGGGCGTTTGAGCTCACGCCGGAAGGCTTGAAGCGCACCGAAATCGCGGACGCCAAGTATCCCCTCGGCCGATCTCCGAAACGTGCATGGATTTATATCGTGATCATAGCCGGCGCAATCTCGGTTGGGATTTTTTTTCTCGGGCGCTACACAAGCCCGAAACAGCGTGAAGCAAACGAGTTGCCGGGGAAATCGATTGGGGTCTTGCCCTTTGTCGATCTTAGCCAGGCAAAAGATCAGGAGTATTTTTGTGACGGCATTAGCGAGGAAATTCTTGATGCGCTCGCGAAGGTGGATGGATTGCGAGTGGTCGCGCGTACTTCGTCATTTTCATTCAAGGGAAAAAATGCGGATGTGGCCCAGATCGCGCAGAAATTAAATGTGGAAAATGTTCTGGAAGGCAGTCTGCGCCGGGAAGGCAACCGGATTCGCATCACGGCGCAGTTGATCAACGCGCGTAATGGTTTTCACATTTGGTCGGAGACATTCGAGCGCGAATTGCAGGGAGTGTTCGCTGTTCAAGATGAGATTACCCGCTCGATTGTGGATGCGCTGAAGATCAAGCTCGCAGTCGCGCCGCCCGGACACGCGGAGCAAAATACCGAAGCCTATGATCTCTACTTACAAGGCCTTTATTTCTCGAACAAGAGTGATGAAGAACAATTGCGGAAAGCGCTCAACTTATTTCAACGTGCCTTGGATAAGGATCCTACGCTTGCCCGAGCGTGGACAGGGATAGCCAAGGCGTGGTACTGGCTGGCGGACGCCTATCTCAAACCGCTCGATGCGTATCCGGCTGTAGAGTCCGCAGCCACGAAGGCACTGGAGCTGAACGAGCGCGATGCCGAAGCCCACTGCTATCTCAGTGAGGCCAAACGTGTCCTCCACTGGGATCTAAACGGAGCTGAACGGGAGCTGAAGCGCGCACTGGAGATCGACGCGAACTCGTCCAGTGCTCATTTGTTTTCCGCATACGTGCATTCGGACAGCGGCGATTTGGAAGAAGTACCGAGGGAAATGCACGAGGCGGAACGTCTTGATCCGCTTTCAGCCATCGTCAGTGACTTGCAAGCAGACCTATGTGTTAATTTGGACCGGTTAGACGACGCACTGTCGGCCGCAAAACGAACACTGACCATCGATCCAAACTACATCTACGTGGAGCCCACGCTAGCTCGTGTTTACCGAGAGCAGGGGAAGCTCGACGATGCGCTCGCCATCTACTTAAAGGCGCGCGAAATGACACATGAGCCGACTGCAGGTTTGGCAATCACCTATGCCCGACTCGGTCGGGTGAGTGAGGCGCGTAGCGTGTTGCAGCAGCTAATTGACAAAGCAAACGGCAGTTACGTCGCCGGTGAGCAGATCGCGACGGTCTTCGTCGCGCTAGATGACCACGATGAAGCATTTCGCTGGCTGAATCGTGCTGTCGACGAACACTCGGCGAACATTATCTCCACGCGCCGCGAGCTCCGGCCTCTCCATTCCGACGCGAGGTTTCCGGAGCTATTGCGAAGGATGGGAATTGATCCTGCAAAAGTGCTTGGTCGCCAAAGAAAACAATGAACCGGGCGCAACGCCGAAGACTTTTCTCGAAGGGAGTATTTTTCTCGCTCAAGGCGACAGGACGAACGCCCGGAAATGTTTTCGACTGGCGCAGCCGCCTTCGAGACGACGGTAAAAGAAGCGCCGGAGAGCGCCGATCGGCACGCTAATTTCGGCTGGTTATAGGTGTCAGCATATAGGTATGTCCCACCGAGCGAAGCTTCGGTCTGTGGCAGAAAGTTTCAGACATTGCCATAGTTTAGGAGGAAGTGTTCTGTCTTCATCGTGAACCCGCGTAAATTTCTCGCCGAGCTAAAGCGACGGAGAGTTTACAGCGTCGCGATTGCATATGTCGTCGCCGGCTGGGCACTTGCGCAGGGTATCGCACAGGTTTTTCCGGTGTTCGATATTCCGAACTGGATCGTGCGCCTCGTAGTGCTCCTCATCGTGCTCGGTTTTCCCGCCGCGCTTCTTCTCTCCTGGTTTTTCGATCTCACGCGATATGGAATTGTTCGAACACGAGACCTCGAACCCGAGGCCAAGATCGACATTGCACTGCCGGCGAGCTCGACTGAAAAATCGATCGCAATTTTACCGTTCAACGATTTAAGCGCGGCAAAGGATCACGATTACTTCAGTGACGGCATTGCAGAGGAGCTTCTGGGAGCGCTGGCGAAGGTTGATGGACTGCGCGTAGCGGCACGGCGGTCCTCATTCTGGTTTAAGGACAAAGAGGCCGAGCTCAGCGAAATCGCATCCAAGTTAAATGTCGGGCACGTGCTGGAAGGAACTGTTCGGCGCGATGGCAATCGGGTGCGTGTCACAGCGGAACTGATCGACGCATGCGACGGATTCACGCTGTGGTCGGAAACGTACGAGCGCGAAATGCATGGGATTTTTGCGCTGCAAGATGAGATTACGCGTTCCATTGTCGATGCACTAAAGCTGAACCTCGACATTTCGCCGCCACCTGCATCACGCAGCACCGAAGCTTACGACGCCTATTTGCACGGTCTCTTTTATTCGGACAAGAGCACAGAGGACGCATTGCGTAAAAGCCTCGAATTTTTTCAGCGCGCACTGGAGAAAGATCCCAGGTTTAGTCGGGCGTGGACTGGGATAGCGAAGGCGTGGTTATGGTTGGCAGACGCGTACGTGCCGCCGCTCGCAGCGTATCCGAAAGTCCGAGATGCCGCTGTTCGTGCTTTGCAACTCAACGACGAGGAAGCCGAGGCGCACGTATATCTCGCGGAGACCAAGCGCATACTCGAGTGGGATCTTGATGGTGCAGAAGCGGAATTTAATCGCGCGGTAGCAATTGATCCGAATTCGACGCCATCCAACTACTTCATCGCCGCGCTCTACGCCGCGCGCGGCGAGCGCGATAAAGCACTAGCTTATTTGCAGCGCACATCGAAGATCGATCCGGCCTCGCTTTGGGTGAGCAACTTCGCCTGCGAGCTTTACCGTTATTTCGGTCTTTACGATGAAGCGATCGTGGCCGGAGAGCGGGCACTCCAGCTTGATCCGACATTTGCACACTACGGCGAGCCAGCGCTGGCAGCGCTCTATCGCGAAATGGGACGCTTTGATGATGCAATTGCACTATATGAAAGGTCACGGGATTTCACTGGGAGGCCAGGGTTTGGTCTGGCGATCACTTACGCTCGCATGAACCGGCGCAAGGAAGCGCTGCAAACGCTGGAGGCAGCCATCGCAGGCTGGGGCTATCGGCCGGGTGATGCCATTGCACACGTGCATGTAGCGCTTGGCGCGCATGATGACGCAATTCGCGAACTGGAACGCGCGTGCGAGCAGCGGTCCTCATCGTTGCACGGCGTTGGCATCGCTCCCGAATTTGCGCCGCTTCGTTCGGATAGCCGTTTCCTATCTATCCTGAAAAGAATCGGCCTCGAGCCGGAGAAAGTCTTTGCGGCGACAGCGCCTTGATTATTGCACGATCACGTCCTGCCCATGGCCATGGGAGCGCACACCGTGTTTATGCAAATCTACTTGCGCGACATGCATTCCGAAAATGAGAACGGCAATGAGACCAAAATATAAGATCGACATCGTCCAACGCTGCGATGGGGTCACTTCGAAATAGCGATGTTCTTCCTCAGTCCGTTTGCGGAATAGCGAATAGATGCGCGGCAGGGACAGAAGCACGATAAGCCAGACAATAAAATTCGGAAACTTCCATCCGAACCAGAGCAACAATGCAAAACCCGGCAACCAAAGCCAGCGCGACAACGCACTCACGATGCGGCCACCGTCGAGCATCCCGACCGGAGTCAGGTTGAATAGATTCAGAAAATAACCAAACCAGGCGAGCGCGATAAAAAGCGGCGCGTCAAAGACTTCGCCTAACGAATTGCATACCAGCGCGCCGAACGTGCCGACCATCGGCCCGCCGATTCCCACGCATGCTTCCATCCAGGCGTTGCGCGGCGCTTCTTTCAGCGCGATAAACGCGCCCATAAACGGAATGAAAACTGGCGCGCCAACTTTGAGCCCGAATTTTTTCGCGACCAGCAAATGGCCGGATTCGTGAACGAACAAGAGGAGGACGAATCCCACGGCAAATCGCCAGCCCCAGAATTGGGTGTAGACCCAAACCATCAGCAGCATAGTGCCGCCGGACTTTAACAGGATCGGCAGAAACTTCAGGAGCGGGAGCAGAACAAATTTCAGTTTCGCGAAGAGCTTTGCGATGATGACACCAACCACAGCTACCGGACCAAGCGCTTTTTTCACCCGGCTCCAAGCTGTCTCGGTTTTCGGCGCTTCGAGTTGTGTTCTTTGGGTCTGAATATTCACTGTCGAAAATTAGACCGGCGAATTGTGAAGTTCGTTAAATGCTTCACCAAGATGGTTGAGCACATCGCGCGAAAGGAGCGACTCTTCGCTTTGGCCGCCGCGAAAGATCGAAATCTCCGCCGCACGCCCGCAAATCCATGCGCCAACCCGGGCCGCATCGTAGAGCGATAAACCCTGTCCAACTAGTCCGGCGCACACACCAGTAAGAACGTCGCCCATCCCGCCGCTCGCCATTCCCGGATTGCCCGTCGTGTTGTAACTCAATGGAAGGTCATGCTCCGCCACGATCGTCCGACTGCCTTTCAACAAGAGCGTAACGGGAAAGCGATTGCAGAATCTCGTCGCCGTTTTTGCGCGGGTCTCTTTTTTATCGAGAAAAAGCCGTTTCATCTCGCCCGGATGCGGAGTGAGCAAACGCTCGCCTTTGCAGCGTTTGAGCGCTGAAATTTTGTCCGCCAAGATGTTGAGCCCATCGGCGTCAACCACCATCGGTTGCTTTGCCTTTTCGATCAGCTCGAGAATTTCCGCGGCACGAGATTTGCCGAGACCGGGACCGAGCGCCCAGACCTCGGTTTTTTCCTTGAGCAAGTCGCGATAAGATTTGACCAGCTTCACCATCGCTTCCATCGGAGCGGCGGCAGCAACGATCTCGTAGACTTCTTCCGGAACAAAGACTTCCACCAAGCCAGCGCCTGCCCGTAACGCTCCTTGCGTGGTCATCAGCGCGGCGCCCGTAAATCCCTTTGATCCCGCCACTACGCCGATGCGGCCAAATTGGTTTTTGTAAGCGCCGAATTTCCGCCGTCGCAGCAGATGACGAACAGCTGGCGCGCACGCGACAATTTCATTTTCTTTTTTTTCTGGCGGCCGCAGCTCATCCAGCTGTACAACTTCCAGCCGGCCCACAAGGTTCAGCGCGCCGTCGGCCACCAAACCTGGCTTTGCGAATCCAATCGTGACAGTGAAATCCGCGATGATGCAATCGCGATCGGCTTTGCCCGAATCGCCGTCGAGACCAGTCGGAAGATCGACAGCAAAAACGTAAGCGCCCTCTTTCTCGCGCAGCTGGTTGATGTAACGGCAGGCCGCGCGGATTGGATCACGCAGCGGTGGCTTCGCGCCCAATCCAAGCAAGCCATCGAGAATAACAACCGGGGAACGACTCCCCAGATAACCTTCGGACGCAATGGCCTCCTGCGCAGCCAACAACTGATTGGTCGCCTCGGCCCAAAGCTCGACAAGAGTGACGCCGAAGTCGTTCCCTCCGGCGCGGGATGGCTTCGCGCCCAAAATCTCGGGTGGCCTGCGACGCAGGCTTTCCAGTTTTTTGCGCATCAGTTCACTGCAATCGCTTTCCTTGGATGCGACCCGGACTTCGATCTTCCATCCGCGCTGTCGCAAGCATTCCGCGGCAACCAATGCATCACCCGCGTTATGACCCTTCCCGGCAAATACAATGCACTTCCCGGGATTGGGAAAAAATTTACAAACTGATTGCGCGACACCGCCGCCCGCTTTGTCCATTAGCGCCTCGACTTCTACTCCTCCAGCGAAAGCAGCTTCTTCTGCGGCTCGCATTTGCGCCGAACTCAAAATCGGCGAGTTCAATTACCCTCCGGATTTTGTGAGGCGGCGCTTGTCTCCGATCCCGCCGGTTTGGATGAGCTCTTCTTCTTTCGCGCAGTTTTTTTGTGCGA
>QHOQ01000099.1 GCA_003219355.1 Verrucomicrobiota bacterium | reverse complement strand
TTGCGCCGCAGCCGAAACTCCCCGACATGGTTTTCACCGCCAACGCCGGACTCACCGTTGGCCGAAAATTTATTCCGAGTAATTTCCGGCACAAAGAGCGGGCTGGCGAAGCGCCGCACTTTGCGCGCTGGATGGAAGAACATGGATACGAAATCCGGTGGCTGGCCGATGATCTCTACTTCGAAGGCGAAGGCGATGCGCTTTTCGGGGGTGACGCACTGTTTTGCGGTTACAAATTTCGTTCCGACATCCAATCGCATCGCGCGGTTGCGGATGTGCTCGGTTGCCTCGTCATCTCAGTCGAGCTTGTCGATCCGCGTTTTTATCATCTCGATACCTGTTTTTGCCCACTGCCTGATGGCGCAGCCGTCTGGTTTCCGGCTGCATTTGATGAATACGGCCAGCGGGCAATCCGTGAGCACGTCCGCGACTTAATCGACGTTTCGCCCGAAGAGGCAGTTTGTTTTTCCTGCAATGCGGTTGTGCTCGAGCACGATATTGTTTTGCCGGAAGGCGCTCCGAAACTCGTCGCTACCCTGAACAAGCGCGGCTACCGCTGCTATGAACTGCCGATGAGCGAATTTCTGAAGGCCGGCGGCGCGTGTAAATGTCTCACGATGTTTTTGCCGCAACGGGAAGCTGTTCCGTGAGAAAACGGTAGTCCGCAAAGTTTCGGCGCGCTCGGCCCGCCCTACCCCTCGCGCTTTCGCTTTAGCTCCGATTCGATCTTCTCGAGCGGCAGACAATTCATCACATCGTCTTTCGTTAGCCAGCCTTTGCGCGCGATCCCGACGCCAAACCACAAATCCTGAAGCCGCTCGGTACGATGCGCGTCGGGATTGATTACGCACTTGACTCCTTTTTCCTTTGCGCGAGACCACCAGCGCCAGTCGAGGTCAAGGCGTTTCGGGGCGGCATTGAGCTCGATCCAAGTGCCGGTTTCCGCCGCCGCGTCGAGGACCGCCGGAAGATCGACAACGTACGGTTCGCGCTTTAACAAAAGCCGGCCAGTTGGATGCGCGAGTATCGTGACAAACGGATTCCCGATCGCTCGAATGATGCGCCGCGTCATGTCTGCTTCAGAGAGATTAAAAACGGAGTGAATCGAGGCGACAACAAAGTCCAGTTCGGACAAAACGTCGTCATCAAAATCAAGCGAGCCGTCGCGGAGAATGTCGCATTCGATACCGGCAAACAAACGGAAGCCATCAAGCTTCTGGTTCAATTTGCGGATTGCCGCCACTTGTTCGCGCAGTTTTGCTTTGTCTAAGCTTTGTCTAAACCGTGCGCCTGGATCGAGCTGCGGCTGTGCTCGGCGATGCCAAGGTATTCGAGCCCCAGCGCCTGTGCGGCTCGCGTCATCTCATCGAGAGTATTGTGGCCGTCGCTTGCTGTGGTGTGACAATGAAATGTACCCCGCAAATTCTCTGCTTCGATTAGATGCGGCAGAGAATGGTTCTCCGCCGCCTGGAACTCACCGCAGTTCTCACGCAGTTCCGGGGGAATAAAATCGAGGTCGAGCGCGCGATACAGTTCCGCTTCGTCGTGGACCTTCGGAATTTTAGTTGTCGATCTTTTCTTGCGTGTTTTCGGATCCGGTGGAAGCGGCGCGAGGCGGTATTCGTTGAGGGTCCAGCCGCGTTTCAGCGCGCGATTGCGCATCTCGATGTTGTGCTCCTTGTTTCCGGTAAAATAATTCAACGCGAACGGATATTCCTCAGCGCTGACCACGCGTAGATCGCATTGAATGCCGGAGCGAAGCCGCATGCTCGATTTTGTCGGACCTTGCGCGATGACTGATTCAACCAAGGGATGCTCGACAAACATTTGTGTGATCGGTTCCGGTTTTTTTGTCGCGGCAATAAAATCAAGATCGCGCACGGTTTCCTTTCGCCGGCGATAACTGCCCGCGATACACACCTGCAACGCGTCGGGATGGACGGCGAGAGCATCTCGGAGCGATTCGGCCTCGCCGGCGATTTGGCCAAATTGAAACGAACCTGAATGCTTGACCCGGTCTGCAATTGCTTTGCACAGTTTTTCCTGCGTGGTCTCGCCAAAGCCTGGCAGCTTCGCGACGCGGCCGGATTCGCAGGCTTTCAGCAGTTCCGCAACTGAGCTGACGTGAAGTTGATCGTGGAGTGCCTTAATCTTTTTCGCGCCAAGCCCCTGAATCGAGAACAGCTCGAGAATGGCAGCCGGAAATTCCGCGCGCAAATCTTCAAGGTATTTGAGCGAGCCCGTCGCCGCGAGCTCCTTGATTTTGGCTGCGATGGCCTTCCCGATTCCGGGAATCTTGGCAAGCGTCTCTTCATCTTGCAGATCCGAGAGACTTCCGCCCCAGGCTTCAAACGACCGCGCCGCATTGGCATAAGCGCGAATTTTGAACGGGTTTTCTCCTTTCAACTCGAGCAGAGTGCCGATCTCCTCCAGAACCTCCGCGATTTGTGCTTTAGTCATTCAACTTACGCTTAGCGAAGATTCTGTGCTCGTCGACACGAGGTTCTTGGAAGCGGTTCGCTCTGGCAAGGCGCCACGAGCAATTACGTTATCGTTTTCCTCACCATCTGCAGGACGGCGCACCTGCAGATCACATTCGACCGCGCCGCTTGTAGAATTCGTAGCGTGCGATGATTGAATCGACATACTTTCGTGTCCCAGGAAAATCGATCTTCTTGAGAAATGTCTGGGCCGGGATGGCGTCGACACTATTTCCACCGCTCCATCGTTGGGCGCGGCTCGCCCCCGCGTTGTACTCGGCAAGCGCGAAGGGCATCGGATCCGTTTGCGTTTCCCAGTGTTCGAACGCACGACGCAAATACCACGTGCCTGCCTCGAGATTTGTTTTGGGATCGAACAGCTTCTCGACCCGGAAATTGTCGATCTTGTTTTCGCGCGCCCATTCGTTGGCCGCTTTTTCGCTCACCTGCATGAGCCCGCGCTCTCCGGCGGCGCCGTGTTTTTTGGGATCAAAGCGGCTTTCGCGCCAGACGACCGCTTTGACCAACATTGGATCGAGATGATGCTCCACCGCGACCGAGCGAATCAAGCGATCGTATTGTTTGAATCGGGCAGGGCTCATCCATTCGTAGAATGTGTAGATGGGGTCGCCCGATCGCACGGCCAGATAGGCGAAGCCCGCGGCCAACGCGAGCAATACACACAGGATCAGTTTGAAGACAAATCGTATCACTTCGGGATCAAATCTCGTGCTCCTGCTCGCGCGAGCAATTAAATTAGCCTCTACATTCCATGGCGAAAGCCAACTACATTCGCGTCATCATTGATCGAGCGATCCATCGGGAACTCGATTATCTGGTGCCAGAAACATTGGCGGAACGAGTCGGCATCGGGTCACGCGTACGCGTTCCGTTTCGCGAGAAGTCCGCGCTGGCGACCGTCGTGGCCGTTCTCGATCATAGTGAGGCGAAAGGTCTCCGGCCGGTCGAAGCGATCGTCGGCGACGCGCCCACCTTGAGCGAAGAATTGCTCGAACTCGCAAGATGGATCAGCGCCTATTATTGCTGCCCAATCGAAGCTGTGATGCGGAGCCTGCTGCCACAAGTGATTCGGCGAGCCGAAGTCGGGTGGAAGAAACAATTGTTCGTGCAACCGGCACGTAAGATCGACAATGAAGAAGTTGAAAAACTCCGGCGGCGCGCGCCGCGGCAGGCGGAACTTCTGGAGGCAATCTCGCACTTGGAAGCTCCTGTCCGCGCGGCCGATCTTCTGCGCCAGACATCTCTCGACAATCAAACCTTGCGCGCGCTGGTCAAACGCGGTTTGGCGGAGCTCCGCGAAGAAGCGGTCGTCCGCGATCCGCATGCCGACGAGCAGTTTATCGCAACGTCGAATCTTGTACTCAATCCGGAGCAGCTTTTCGCGCTGAAGGAAGTAACCCAAGCGCTCGATTTACCGGGGAGCGCGCGTCCGATTTTGCTGCACGGTGTGACCGGCAGCGGCAAGACGGAAATTTATTTGCAAGCAATTCGAGCTGCCCTCGAGCGCGGTCACAGCGCAATCGTGCTCGTCCCTGAGATTTCGCTTACCCCACAGACGGTCGAACGCTTCAAAGGCCGCTTTGCCGAAGCGCAGGATACGGTTGCGGTCTTGCATAGCCATTTATCTCAGGGCGAGCGGCACGATGAATGGCACAAGATTCATTCCGGGCGGGCGCGGATTGCCATCGGGCCGCGCAGCGCAGTTTTCGCACCTCTCAAAAACCTCGGGCTCATCGTTGTCGATGAAGAACACGAAAATACTTACAAACAGGAGGAAGCGCCGCGCTATCACGCGCGGGATGTCGCGGTCGTGCGCGCGAAGATCGAGAAGTGTGTGGTTATTCTTGGCAGTGCGACGCCATCGCTGGAGAGTTATCACAACGCGACAACGGGCAAATATCGCCTGGCTACGCTCACCCAGCGCATCGACGAAAAGCAGATGCCACTCATTCGCATTGTCGATCTTCGCCGGGAGCGTCGAAAAGAAAAGGCGGCTGCAATTCTGTCGGAAAAATTGCGCGCAGCCATTGCCGATCGTCTGGAGAAAAACGAACAAACAATCTTGTTTTTGAATCGACGCGGCTTTTCCACTTCCCTGCTTTGCAGCAATTGCGGTGAAGCCCGCGATTGCCCGAATTGCAGCGTGGCGCTCACCTTTCATCGACACGTTACCCGGTTGAGTTGTCATTTGTGTGGCCATACCGCGGCAGTGCCAAAGAAATGTCCGGCTTGCGGAAAGGATTCCCTGATCTATGCCGGTTTCGGCACCGAGAAAGTCGAGTCAACTGTGTCGCACATTTTTCCCAAGGCAACGGTGCGCCGCATGGACGCCGACTCCATGACGCGCAAAGAAGCGTATCGGGAAACTTTGAGAAGCTTTCGCACCGGCCAGGTCGACATCCTCGTTGGCACGCAAATGATCGCGAAAGGCCTGCATTTTCCGAACGTGACGCTCGTAGGAATTATTAACGCCGATCTATCGCTGCATCTGCCCGATTTTCGAGCGGGCGAACGCACCTTTCAACTTCTCACACAAGTGGCTGGACGCGCCGGTCGGGGGGAAACGCCCGGCGAAGTGTTTGTGCAGACATATACGCCGTTCAGTCCGTCAATTCAGTTTGCGCGGCATCACGATTTTACCGGTTATTTCCAGCAGGAACTCGAGTTTCGCGAGCGCTGCGATTTTCCGCCCTTCAAACATGCGATCCTGATCACGGTCCGTTCCGCGCACGAAGGACGCGCAAAATTGTCAGCCGAAACTTTGAAGCGCCGTTTGAAAGAAGCATTGCCCGAGGAATTCCTTTTGGGTGATGCAACGCCTGCGCCTCTCGAAAAATTACAGGGCCAATTCCGTTTTCACATCCTGATTCGTGGTGAAGCGATCATGCGCCTGAGCCGGCTCGTCCGCGAAACGCTCGACAAATTGCCATTCCCCGAAGACGTCACCGTGACCGTCGACGTCGATCCGTATCAGTTGCTTTAGCATTGCAGCTAACATCCATCACTTCGCGGGCTTGAGCGACGGTAATATGCGGCCATATTCGGACGTTTTGCCGCGCATTTCGAAATAGTGGTATGCCTCGAGAGCAACTTCGCTAATGGCGCGCTCGGCAGCTTTCTCATCGCGGTTGTAAGCCGTCATCACACTTATGGCAAACGGCCGGTTCTGCGCATAAACGATACCTGAATCGGTCCGCACAGCTTCCAATTCTCCAGGCTTGTTAGCCACTTGAACACCATCGGGCAGGTACCGCGGAATGTAACTATCTTTCGAAGTTGACAGCTGTTTGATGAACTCTGCAGTCGATTGCTTATCTAGGACCTTCCCTTTATGGATGGACTCCAATAGCCGAACCATTTCTTGCGGTGTTGCAACGTTTTCCTCACCGCGCCGGGCGGCAGCAACATCCATCATTTTTCGCCGCAGCATCGTCTTGGACAACCCTAGGCTGTGCAGCATGGCGTTCACGTTGTCCCTGCCAACACGATCAGACAGGATGTTGGCGGAGGCGTTGTCGCTCACAGCAACCATAAACTGAGCCAAGTCGCGGTTGGTAACCCGCGTGACGCCCGGCGTAAGACCCGCCATGATTCGGCTGTCTTCGACCAAATCTTTGGGAGCGAAAGTGTAGCTGTCGTCAAGCTTGGCCTTCCCTTGCGCTCCCGTGCGAGCTTCCTGATCTTGACGATACAATTCCAGCAGGATTGCCAGCTTGATGGAACTGGCAGCAGGAAGCACCCGGTCGGCATTGTGCAAAAGAATCCGACCGTCCGTAAGATCGAGAATGGCTAATCCCATTACGCCATCGAGTCGGGCGGCAATTTCTGCAACGCGCGTCTCGAGCTTTTTCCAAAGTAAATCGCTGCCGGTGTCGCGCGGAACTACTTCAGCTTTCTGTTGGCCGAAAGCACTGGCGGCCAATGCGAGCGCAATAAAGAATGCGACGAGTCTCATCGCTGTCGCGTGGCTGGCGTTGGTTTGATCATTTTCGGAACAGTCGCCTTGGCAAGACTGGTAAAGGCGGCCACCGCGCTGTTCGCTGCCGAATCGCTCAGCCGCAAGAGACCGATATCCAGGCCAAGCTTTTTTCCCTGCAGGCGGATCGCCTTTAGTTTCAGACTTTCTCTTCCTCGTAATGCGATCTTCGGCATCAACGTTGCCGCTTGCAAAGGCGCGAGCGAGCGAAGCAATGTTTCAATCGCGTTGATCTCGGCCACCATGTGGGGACGGACCTGGTGTCTTCGACAAATTTCATCCGTCATCCTGCGCATCACGAAACTATCCGGCAATTGGAGGAGGCGTTGCCGGTGCAATTGCGAAAAAGGAACCACCCGCTGCTTCGACCATCGGTGGTTCTCGGCCACGATTAAGGCAAATTCATCCGTGCAAAGACGCTCGTAGCGCAAGTTCGGCGAGTGGTGGGTGAGAAAGCCAAGACCGACGTCCATCCGGCCCTCTTCCAACGCCGTCTCGATCTCGGTGGATGAGATTTCCTCGACGGTAATGCTGATCGAAGGATGATCGACCGTAAAAGAGCCAAGGAGATGCGGCACGAGCGGCACGTTCAGCACCGGAATAACACCCAAATGAAGTTCGCCGCGTAATTGTCCGGGTTCGCTGTTTAGTTCCTGAAGAAAATTCTCCAGTTGATGAAGAATCGCGCGGGCATGCTCCTGAAAAATCAGACCTCGCGGGGTAAGCAGAATCCGCTTTCCACGGCGCTGAAACAGAGCCACGCGGAGACCCGCCTCTAAATCTCGCATCTGTTGAGAAACACTCGGCTGGGAGATTCCGAGCCGGTCAGCCGCACGGCTAAAGCTTCCAGCTTCGGCGACTGCGAGAAAATAGCGCAGGTGGCGGATATCCAAAGGCTCCTGCATGGGAAAAGGAATATTGTCCGGCGGGCTGGCCAAATGCAATCAGGGGCTTGATTGAAGGGAGAGGTTCTGCTTCCATAGGCAAAACTTATTGTGCCATTTCCAAAACCTCTGGAGACAAAATGATTCAAGGAAAACTGATCGCCGCCGTGGTGCTTGGCGTTTTGCTTATGGCCGGTTGCAGGAAAAATCCTGCTTCCAGCGCTGCTCATTCAAATAAAGTCCGCGTCGGTTACATCGGTATAACCTGCGAGGCTCCAATTTACGCGGCTTACGAGAAGGGCTTTTTTAAGGAGGAGGGACTCGAGCCCGAACTGGTGAAATGTAATTGGGCCACTTATAAAGACGCTCTGGCGCTTGGCAGCTACGACATCACCCATCACCTGGTGATGTATTTCCTCAAACCGATCGAACAAGGCTTGGATGTAAGGTTCCTTGCCGGCATTCACCGCGGGTGTCTGCGTGTCCAGGCGGGCGTGAAAACAAATATTCACACGATTCAGGATCTCAAAGGCAAGCGAATTGGTGTGCCGGGAATGGGTACGCCACCATTCGTCTTCGCGAACCGCGTCTTCGGAACCCACGGAATTGATGCCGGAAAAGATATTACTTGGAAAGTTTTTCCAGCGGGTGAACTAGGTCTGGCAATCGACAAAGGCGAAGTTGACGCCGTCTGCAACGCCGAACCGATCGGTAGCTTGCTAATAGCGGAGGGAAAGGTGAGAAACATTGCCGACCAGATAATGGACGAACCATATAACAAAGAGTATTGCTGCGAGGTAATCGCGAACGGCAAATGGGTGGACGCCAATCGGGACACGGCGGCGAGAGCAACGCGTGCCCTGTTGAAAGGCGCAAAGTGGGTCGAGACCAACCCGCGAGCTGCGGCAGTCATGGCCGTGGAAAAGAAATATCTCGCCTCAACACCCGAATTGAATACGGCGGCCCTCGCGCGTTTGCGCTACGTACCAAGCGTCCATCTCGCTGAGGAGTCGGTTCGCGATGCTGGCCGGGAGATGAAAATCGCGAAGATGCTTTCTCCGGAGACCGATACCGAAGCGCTGGCCAAACGTGCCTTCATGCATCTTGACGGCGTTACCGACGAATGGATTAAGACCCTGGAGGTGGAAAAACTCGCCGGAGGCCAAGTCTCACCCGACGAAGATATCCGGCTAATCGCGGCGTTGGTCCAGAAGGATACGGAAGATTCCTGCTGCCGAAGAAAAATGTTCGACCAGCCGGATCAGGATGCTCCGAATCTGGCCGACCCTGACGCATCATGCGTCCAGAAAAACACAATAGCCGCCGAGCAATAAGTCCCCCTAAATCGACTCCGCAGCTGCCTTCCGCGACAACGCACCCGAATGTAGATGCGATTCAGCGGGTGGACCGCGGATCGGAATTGGGTTGGCGCGCGCAGTTGGCGGTCCCTCTCGCGGCTTTAGTGGCGCTCGCAATTCATTTGCTCTTTTCGAAGAGGGCACCGGCCGTCGAAACGCATTCTTATACGCTGTTCTTCTACGAAATCCTCGGTGTGTCGGCTGTCCTCTCAATTGCGCAAGGATTCTGGATGCCATTGCGCTCCTGGATGCGGCATATGTTTCCAATTCTTACGGCGGCAATCTTGTTACTCGGTCTTTGGGACATCGTTACATTTGGTTTCCAACTCCTCCCGATGCCGTACTTTCCCGGGCCCGCAGCGGTACTGCGCAGTCTGATTAATGATCGCGTGCTGTTGCTGGATAGCACCTGGCACTCCCTCGCGTTGCTTCTAAGTGGCTACACCGTTGGCGTGCTCGTTGGCCTGATCAGCGGGGTTTGCATCGGATGGTCAACCCCGGTTCGCTATTGGGGAATGCCCCTACTCAAGGTCGTCGGGCCCATTCCAGCCACGGCATGGATCCCTCTCGCAATGGTAGTTTCGCCGTCCGCTATCGTGTCCGCAGCGGGATTGATCGCACTCGCGGTTTGGTTTCCCGTGACAATGCTCACTGCTTCCGGCATTTCCAATACTCGCGCTTCTTACCTCGATGTGGCCCGGACCCTCGGCGCCGGACGCGCTTATCTCATCTTTCGCGTCGCAATCCCAGCAGCGGTTCCGAGCATTTTCATCGGCTTATTTATGGGTCTTGGAGCGTCCTTTCTAACACTTGTGGTCGCAGAATCTGTCGGAGTGAAGTCTGGCCTCGGCTGGTATGTCAGTTGGGCTCAGGGTTGGGCCGAATATGGCAAAGTCTATGCCGCCCTCATCATAATGGCCGCCTTCTTCTCAACCATCATGACTCTTCTATTCAAAGTCCGCGACCGAGTGCTCGTTTGGCAAAAAGGTGTGATCAAATGGTAGCGCTTGCAGAAACCGAGGCATCCTCGCTTGGCATCCGGGAAATTCGGAAGAGTTTCCCGTTGCCCGACGATCCTCTTCTCCGCCGGCCGGTTCTGGATGGAATTTCCTTCTCGCTCGCAGCGGGGGAACTGGTTTCCCTTATTGGCCCAAGTGGCTGTGGGAAGTCTACGCTCCTGCGCCTGATTGCGGGTCTGGAGTCTCCCGACTCTGGGGAACTTTTGATTGGCTCTGAGAAAATCACCCAGCCAGGCGCCGAACGCGGCCTGGTTTTCCAAGATCCAAACCTTTTTCCGTGGCTCACGGTGCGGCGCAACATCCAGGCTGGGCTGGTCGCGAGCGGGGTTTTACGCGAAAAACACCACGAAGTAGACGACTTCATGCGTCTCGTAGGCTTGGAAACATTTGCCGACGCCTATCCTCATCATCTTTCGGGCGGCATGGCCCAGCGGGTCGCGCTCGCGCGAGCGCTTATCAATCATCCCAAAGTCCTTCTCCTGGACGAACCGCTCGGCGCGCTGGACGCTTTCACTCGCATGCGGATGCAGGATGAAGTGCTTCGCCTTTGGCGAGCACGCGGCACTACGATGCTCCTGGTTACCCACGATATCGACGAAGCCATCTATATGAGCGATCGCATCATGATCATGAGTCCACGCCCCGGTAGAATCGAGCGGATCATCTCCGTCGCTTTAGATCGCCCCCGGCAGCGCAGCAGCCCAGATTTCCTGCGCCTGCGCGGCGACATTCTGGAATTTGTTCATTTCGCC
Source organism: Verrucomicrobiota bacterium (assembly GCA_003219355.1). Lineage (GTDB taxonomy): Bacteria > Verrucomicrobiota > Verrucomicrobiia > Chthoniobacterales > UBA10450 > Udaeobacter. Next base: position 2,376 of record QHOQ01000099.1, on the reverse strand, counting down.
GGCAACGCTCCGATGGAAAACAAAAGCTAACCAGGCTGCCGCCGCCCGACAGCCTCCGCAGCATCCCGCGATCATTCAGGAAATCGCCCAGGTCGATCTTGCCCGCGGCCCGCGCGATCTCGATTCGCGGTGGTTACTTGGAAAAACACAACCGCATCTTCCGCGTCATGGGCATGAGCCTGCGCGTCGGCGAAGCAAGCGCCGCTACCTGACAAGGGAGCGCTGGAGCCGGCAGTCGGATTCGAACCGACGACCTGCTGATTACAAATCAGCTGCTCTACCAGCTGAGCTATGCCGGCAAAAAGACGCGCGCAGTTTACCGCAGACGAACGGCGCAAACAAGTTGTCGTCGATCTTATTCGCGGACACGCGAGTAAGCTGAAAGCGGTTCGGCTGTTTCCAGATTCTTGATCACCGTGCTCAAATAAACCGACTCGGGATAGAAGGCTTTGTACTTTGTGATCTCGGCGCGATTCAAAACCTTGAATCCATAGCGCTCGAACATCTTTTCGCCGCGCCGGCTTTCAAACGTTACAATCTGTCCGTAAACACGTTTCTCGCCGGATCGGTAAAGATAGCTCAGATACGCGCTCATGAGCGCACGCGTGGTCGAAACTCTGCGCGCATCCGGCAGCAGATTGATGTGAAAATGCGGAACGCGACGCGGTGCGGCCGGCACTTCGCGCCACCCGTGCACCAGCGTCCAGCGGATGAAACGGCGTGAGCGCTCATTATAACGAAAGTAGCGGGTCAGTGCGCGAAAAAAGAGCCAAACATTTTGATAGAACGCGTAGATCTGATTCCGCAACGGCTTGCGCGAGCCAAGTAGATAGCCTCGAATCTCGCCGTCGATTTCAAGGAGAAAGCACGATTCGGGTTCGTGGTCGGTATAGTAAGTCGTAAGAAAATCGGCGAACAATTGTCGATCTTCATAAACGGGATCGATCGGTTCGCCGAGGAACCCAGTTTGGCAGCACAGGCGTCGGACAGCGGCGCGATCGCCATCGCGATAGCTTCGGATTGTAAATGATCTCTCGCTCTTCATTCGTTGATGGTTCCTGTGTAACCGGAGCAGACCTCGCGGTAAATACAAAAAAACTGCTTAAACACGCACGGCCACGCGTAGTCTGCCCCCGCATATTGCGCCGCAATGCTGCCCAACCCCTGCAGTTTTTGCGCGCTCAATGCCTCAATGGCATCGGCGAGAGCCTTCGCTGTGTTTTCTCGCGCCCAAGATTCCTGCTCATGACAAATAATCCGGTCCATGTAACTGCCGTGGATTCCGACCACAGGCGTGCCGCAGGCCTGACTTTCCAGCGCGACAAGGCCAAATGTTTCCTGAACGCCCGGGTGAACGAACAGATCGGCCGCGCGATAATAGCGCGCAAGATCAGTCGAATCGGTGCAATACTGAATCCACGAGACGTTTCCGGTATGCCGCTGTGACTCTCGAACCTGATGGCGCTGCGGTCCGTCCCCGATTATAAGCAGGTGAAAATCGTTTGGCCGCCGCCGGTGCAAGAGATCGAAACTGCGAAACAACGTTTCAGTGTTCTTTTCTTTGGCCAACCGGCCGACGTACAGAAGCAGCTTCTGATTTCGGTTAATCCCTAACGACTCCCGCGTCGCGTGTTGGTCGTCTGGCGCCGGTTTGAAGACGTCGATGTTTACGCCGAGACGGACGGCGCGCACGTTGCGCACCCCCCAGTCACAGAGAAGGTCCGCCAACAGTTCCGATGGTACCAGCGTGGCCTGAAACTGATTATAGAGCTTGCGCACATAACCACGCTTCATTGCGCGATGCGTCCCGCGTTTGCCGAGAAATTTCATGCCGCTACGCAAATATGCTTCGGGGAAATGCGAATGATAAAAACCGATGACCGGAATTTTCTGGGAACGCCCGATGGCGATCGCCTTCCAACCAACTTGGTATGGATCGCTCGATTCGATTATATCAGGACGTTCCTGTTCTAAAATCTCTTCGACGGCGCGCAGGTTCAGAAGTGCCCGATAGCGCGACGCGCGCGAAAGCAATGGGGAGCGAATGGAATAAATGCGTGACCGGCCATTGCAGGTCATTTGCGTTTTCGGCCCAGGAACGACGAGGATATGTTTGGTCGCCGGTAAGTACTTGCCGATGTATGCGATTTTCTCGTGAATATAACGTTTCACACCGCCACTCAGCGGCGAATAGAACTGAGTCAGATCGCAAAGCTTCAACGTCGAAAATCGCCTAATGAAATTGTCAGGCGCGCGATTCCAGTTCGCTTAAGTAACGCTCCGCATCCATGGCCGCTGCACACCCCGTGCCAGCCGCGGTAACCGCTTGTCTGTAGACACGGTCTGCCACATCGCCCGCGATAAAAACACCGGGAT
>QHOQ01000078.1 GCA_003219355.1 Verrucomicrobiota bacterium | reverse complement strand
CCCGCAAGTCACGCAAGGAAGTAGCCCGGCGCACTTGGGCCGCCGTGGCGGTGCTGAAGTGGTTGCCGGGCGCTAGATGCCCTCGAGGTTGGGATAACGCGGAGACATATGTGATCTGGGCCCCAGATGGCGTGTGCTGGAGGATTGCGTGCGATGGGCGGGTTTGAGTTGAGACGTAGAGGCTCTGTGCGTGAGCGGCGGTGACTAACGCGAAGATCACGCTAAGACTGAGGAGTGGCACAATTAGTATTTTTTTTAAGCGAGGCAGCGAATTCATGGTTGTTCCTTTCTTTTTGGTTTCGTAGTTTTTTCCTTTCACTGCCATAAACAAAAACGGGCAATCAAAGTGATCATCTGAATCGAGGTTTTTTCGGAAAAGCTTCCGCGTGCAGAGAATTTCTGCGGGGACAATGCTGCGCTGGCGGAGTTGACGCCGCTCGCGTATGAGGAACTGCGGCGCGTTGCTCATCGTCATCCGAGCGGACAACGCCTCGTTCAACGCCGCATGGTTCGCTTTATTCACGGCTGCGGCGCTCTGTCATTTCAAGCGAAGTCGCATGCGGCGCGGTGGCTTTATGCGAAGCGTGGGGAGGAATCTCTTACTTTTTTAACTGCGGATTGCGCGGACTTTCGCTTCTGAATTTCGGGTGACGGATGAGCAGCGTTTACTCGCATCAGCCATAGCCCCACGGATCACAAGAATCGTCGAAGCTCCAGCCAACAGGAAGAGTTGGGCCGTACGCGCCGCTGATGAAAACGTTGTTCCTAAGATACCAGATCGCGGTCTGACGTGTGGTCGCATTGTAGAGCACATAGTCGGGGTAGCCGTCGCCGTTAAAGTCGCCGACACCCCACCATCCCCAGCCACTGGGAACGCGAGGAACGCTCGGCCCATGAGCAGTTCCAACAAGCGTTCGCCCCGATAAATACCAGATCTCTGTGTCGGGCGAAATACCCGAATCGAGCGAGAGATAATCTGGATGGCCATCGCGATTAAAATCCGCTGCACCAACTAAGAACCAAAAGCCAAGAGTTGGGCCGGGCGCAGAGCCTGTGTAAACGTTGTTATTGAGATACCAAATCGCTGTTTTATGCTTGCAGCCATTCTGAAGCACAAAGTCCGGGTGGCCGTCGCCGTTAAAGTCACTTATTGCAGCCCCGGCCGCACCAGCAGCGGCGACGACGACGAGCGCCAGTGCGATGAGAAGTGGTAGAATTGGCATTTTTTTGAACTGAGTCAGTGGATTCATGGGTTGTTCCTTTGTTCTTTCGCCGGCGATTAGCCCAGTTTGTTAACTATCAAGTTGTGATTTTTTCTTGGTTTCGTAGTTGCCTTTCATTCCCATAAACGAAAACGGGCGATCAAAGTGATCATTTGAATTGAGTTTTTTTCGGAAAAGCTTCCGCGTGCAGAGAATTTCGCTGGGTGATAAGCTACCAAGAAGAGCTTATGAATACCCCTTCGGTCTCTCAGCAAAGAGTGACCGAGCTCCTGGCGGAATGGAGCCACGGCGACAACGCCGCCCTCGCAGAGTTAACCCCGCTGGTCTACGAAGAACTTCGACGCCTCGCTCATCATTTTATGGTCGGACAACGTCCCGAACACACACTGCAAACGACGGCGCTGGTCAACGAGGCTTATCTGCGGCTGGCCGACCAAACTAAGCCAAGCTGGGAGAACCGCGCTCACTTCTTCGCGGTGGCCGCTCGCGCGATGCGGCAAATCCTGGTTAACTACGCCAGGAGCAACCGAGCCCAGAAGCGCGGCGGCGGCGCGCTTAAGGTAGAATTGGACGAAGCAGCAATTGTCTCGCCGGAACAATCGAAGGAGATCGTTGATCTGCATGAGGCACTGGAGAGGCTGGCCGCGCTTGACTCAAGAAAGGCGCAAGTAGTCGAGCTGAAATATTTTGGCGGGCTCAATTATGACGAGATGGCAGAAGTGCTCAAGATTTCACCTGTAACGGTGAGGCGTGATTGGGAATTTGCCAAGTTATGGCTGTACACAGAATTGCACAGCGTAGACTGACAGAAATGCGAGAAGTTTTTCAGGAGCCCGCGAATCACGCGAATTGACGCGAATCAAATGACTGAAATCATTTACAAGAGCGAGAGTTACGCGATCATTGGCGCCTGCTTCGAAGTGTACAACGAGAAAGGCTGCGGATTTCTGGAGCCCGTTTATCAGGAGTGCCTGGCCATCGAGTTTGAATACCAGCGGATTCCGGCGATCGCCCACCCATTGCTCGCGCTCAGTTATCGTGGTCGGACATTAAAGCAGACTTACGAGCCGGATTACGTCTGCTTCGAGAAAATTATTGTTGAGCTTAAAGCTGTCTCCGCACTGACCGACGAGCATCGCGCACAGCTTCTGAACTATCTGAACGCAACCGGATTTGAACTTGGTCTTCTCGTGAATTTTGGGCACTATCCCGGCTTGGATTACGAACGCATTGCGAAGACGCAGCGCATAAAAACGAAGACCGACTTTTCCGATGTTTCTCTCTGATTTATTCGCGTTGATCTGCGTGATTCGCGGGCTCATCTACAAATGACGCCGGCGCGGTTACAAACGATTGAAGAAATCTTTTACGCTGCGCTGGAGCAAGACCCGGACGACGTTGCTCGATTCCTGGAAACGGCCTGCGGAGGTGATGAGCTTTTGCGCCGCAAAGTTGAAGCGCTCCTCGCTTCGCGTCAACGAGTAGGCACCTTCATCGAAGACTCAGCTCTCGGCATTGCGGCGCGAATTATTGAAAATGGGCAAGCTGACTTGCTCGTTGGTCAGACTTTCGGTCACTACAAAATTTCCAAACGGATTGGCAGGGGCGGGATGGGCGAAGTGTATCTGGCCACCGACGTGACAGCGGGCCGCAAAGCTGCGCTCAAACTGCTGCCCATGCGCTTTACCGGGGATGCGGAGCGCCTGAAGCGCTTTCAACAGGAAGCGCGCGCCGTGGTCGCGCTCAATCATCCAAATATCCTGACGGTTTACGAGATCGGCGAGGATCACTCAACCCATTACATCGCCAGTGAAATGATCGAAGGCGAGACCCTGCGTCAACGTCTGATGCGCGGCCGAATGGAGTTGAGTGAAGCTGTCGACGTTGCCATCCAGGTGGCAAGCGCGCTCGCCGCCGCCCATGAAGCGGGCATTGTTCATCGCGACATCAACCCGGGGAACATTATGCTTCGACCGGATGGCTATGTGAAAGTGCTCGACTTCGGGATTGCAAAGCTTGCCGAACAGGAAGCGCCCGCAGCGGTGCCGAAAGACGAAGCGCTCTTGCTGGTCGAGACCAACCTGGGC
>QHOQ01000098.1 GCA_003219355.1 Verrucomicrobiota bacterium | reverse complement strand
ATCGTTCCAATCGAGCAATATGGCTTGCGTTTGATGTCGATGGGATTTCTGCTCGACGACACCGCGCCAGCTATTTTGCGGGGACCGATGGTGACGCGCTACACCCAACAATTTCTGCGGCAGGTCGAATGGGGCGAGCTCGACTATCTCGTGCTCGATCTTCCGCCCGGCACCGGCGATATCCAGCTGACGATTGTGCAGACGGTCGCCCTTTCCGGAGCGATTATTGTGACGACGCCGCAAGAGGTGGCCCTGATCGATGCGCGCAAAGCTGCGACGATGTTCGACAAGGTCAACGTGCCGGTGCTTGGGCTGATTGAGAATATGAGTTACTTCGTCTCTCCGTCCGACGGCAAACGTTACGATATTTTCGGAGGCGGTGGTGGCGAACGTGAAGCGAAACGCCTGCGCGTCCCGTTGCTCGGTCAAATTCCGATCGATATTGCCACGCGCGAAGCGGGCGACCGCGGGATGCCGATTGTGGGCGAAGATCGGGAATCCCCTGTTACAGCCGAGTTTAAGAGAATCGCCGAAAACCTCCGCAAATCTTTGCCTTAGCGAGGCATCCGCATGCTTGAGCGCGAACGAGACTAAATAAATCGACAGGGTACCTCGTCGAATTTTCCGTGATTCGATGTGATTGACTGTCCCCGAATTTTATGAAAGAAAATCGCGAGATGCCATCTTCAGAAGAAGATCGATCTCAATTCGTTAAAAATTCTGTTCTCTACAAGGAATTCCTCGCCGAGCGCGCGGAAATTTTGAAGCACAAGTGGATCGAGAGCGAGAAAGCCGGCAAAGACATCGGTTTCGAAAAGGCACTGCTCGATTGGATCGTGAAACATCGCTCCAGTTGGCGCGAAAAACGGATGCGCGAAGCCAAAACCGAAGTAAAATGAGCAGTTGATCCATAAACGTATCCTTTAAAGCGATCCCGTGAGGTTGCCAAGGAAACGAATGAAAAAAGGAAGACAGAATTCATCTATCGACGTCCTGATCATGGACGCGGAGGCAATTCGCCGGGCACTTCGGCGGATCGCACATGAAATAATCGAACGCAATCCGCGGCTCCCTGAAATCGCACTGGCAGGGATTCCTTCACGTGGAGTGGAGATCGCTAGGCGTATCGCGGATTTAATCCGCGCGATCGAAAAGATCGACATCGAGACCGGAATCATCGACGTCGCGATGCATCGGGATGATGTCGGAACGCGGACAGAACTGCCTGTCGTGCGCGCGTCAAAACTGCCGGTGCCATTGGAAGAACGAACAGTCATCGTTGTCGATGATGTTCTTTATACTGGCCGAACCGTTCGCGCCGCCATGGACGCGATCAATTCATTTGGTCGACCGGCGCGGATCCAATTTGCGGCCCTGATTGATCGCGGGCATCGCGAACTCCCGATTCGCGCCGATTACGTTGGGAAGAATCTCCCGACTGCTGCGAATGAAAAAGTGCGGGTTCGCATCGGGAGCGCCGATGAGGTCGATGGTGTCTGGCTAATTAAACCGAAAGGCGCCGGATGAGAATCGTGGAATCGACGACAACATCGCTTTCAGGCGACGCACAGACTGCCGTGCGCTGGAACCGCAAAGATCTGCTCGGCTTGCGCGAATTGTCGGTCGACGAACTTAATTTCATTCTTGAGACCGCCGACGCATTCAAACAGGTCGGGACACGCGAAATTAAGAAAGTGCCGGCGTTGCGCGGGAAAACGCTGGTGAATTTTTTCGTCGAACCGAGCACGCGCACTCGGACATCGTTTGAGCTGGCCGCTTTTCGGCTGAGTGCGGACGTAATTAACATCTCGGCAACAGCGTCCAGTCTCACAAAAGGCGAAACACTCAAAGACACCGCGCGCAATCTGGAGGCCTTGCACGCCGACATTCTTGTCTTGCGTCACAGCTCGGCTGGTGCGCCGCAGTTTTTGGCCAATCGATTGGAAGCGAGCGTCATCAATGCTGGCGACGGCGCACACGAGCATCCAACGCAGGCGCTTCTCGATCTCTGCACGATTCGCGAAAAGAGAGGGAAAATCGCCGGGCTGCACGTCGCGATCATCGGCGATATTTTGTTCAGCCGCGTCGCGCGTTCGAACATTTTCGGTTTGGTCAAGCTTGGCGCCCATGTCACGCTGGTTGGGCCGAGCACGCTGGTTCCGCGCGAGTTTGAGAAATTAGGTGTCCAAATTTCACACAAGATCGACAACGTGCTGCCGAGTGCCGACGTCGTGAATCTCCTCCGTGTCCAGCACGAGCGTCAGCGTAAGGAATATTTCCCCGGAACCGGCGAATATACTCGCTTTTTCGGCCTAACGAAAGAGCGCGCGAAACTTTTGAAACCGGATTGTCTGATTATGCACCCCGGCCCGATCAATCGCGGCGTCGAGATCGATAGCGAGGTGGCCGATGGATTGCAGAGCGTCATTCTCGACCAAGTCACCAACGGTCTCGCTGTGCGGATGGCCGTTCTCTATCTCTGCGGGGGGATTGCAACTACGTGAGCGCGACCATTATCCGTAACGGCCGTGTCATCGATCCGGCAAACAAACACGATGAAGTTGTTGATCTTTTGATTGTCGACGGAAAAGTCGCGCCGCTCTCTCAGCTCCCAACGCTTAGCTCTCAACCCGATGAGATGAATGCAGGCGGCCTCATTGTGGCGCCTGGCTTGATCGACATGCACGTGCATCTGCGGGAGCCGGGATTTGGCCATAAGGAAACGATTGAGTCTGGCGCACGCGCGGCCGCGGCCGGCGGTTTCACAACGATTGTTTGCATGCCAAACACTTCTCCAGTCGCCGATGATCCGAGCACGATTGCATGGATCAAAAGTCGCGCGGCAACTGCCGCGTGCGTGAATATTCTGCCCGCCGGCGCTATTTCAAAGGATCTCGCGGGCGAAGAGCTGGCGCCGATCGGATCGCTTGCGCAGGCAGGCATCGTAGCGATTACCGACGACGGTCATTGCATTCAAAATCACGAGTTGATGCGGCGCGCGGTCGAGTATGCACGCATGGTGGAGGTACCGGTGCTGGATCACTGTCAGGATTACAATTTCGTCGGCAACGGCGTCGTGAATGAGGGTTATTGGAGCACGCTGCTCGGTCTGCCTGGCTGGCCCGCGGCGGGCGAAGAGGCGATCGTAATGCGCAACATTTTGCTCGCGGAACTTTGCGATCATCACATTCATTGCCAGCACGTCACTACCGCTAAGAGCGTGCGATTGCTTCGCGAAGCGCGGAGGCGTGGCGTAAAGATCAGTGGCGAGGTTTGTCCGCATCACGTCGCGCTCACGGATGAAGCGATCCAGAACTTCGATACCAATTATAAGGTGAATCCTCCGCTGCGCGCGCAGACCGACGTCGATGCATTACTGGAAGGAATCTCCGACGGCACACTGTCAATCCTGGCGTCCGATCACGCGCCGCATGCCGATTTTGAAAAGGAAGTGGAGTTCGATGCCGCCCCCTTCGGCATTATCGGGCTGGAAACTGAGCTCGGTTTATTTGTTGACCTGCTCGTGCACAAACATCGCAGGGTCGACATCGTCCGTCTGATCGAGATGTACACGGCCGAGCCGGCGAAATTATTGAAGCTGGAGGCCGGAACGTTATCAGTCGGAGCGCCAGCCGACGTGACGTTGCTCAACCCAGATTTGGAATGGACGGTTCAAATCGATAAGTTCGAATCAGAATCGCGCAATTCGCCATTCAATGGCTGGAAACTAAAGGGACGAGCGGTGCGGACGATTGTGGGCGGCAAGACTGTTTGGGAACTGGACTGAAATTCGTCGGAGCGCCCGGAGGCCGCGCGTCCATTTCAACCGGTGTATCCGCCGCTGATGTAATTCTCGAGATGCGCTATGGCCGCGCTTTGGCAGGAGATGACCCATTTTACCAGATCACCGATCGAGATCACGCCGACGACCTTATCCTCATCCAGCACAGGCAAATGGCGAATGCGTTTGTCAGTCATAAGACGGAGACATTTTTCGACCGGCTCACGCGGATGGGTGACAGTCAAATTGGTTGACATGATCTCAGCGACCTTGGTTTCTCGCGAACGCTTGCCGCGGAGCACAATCTTTCTCGTGTAGTCGCGCTCCGAAAACATTCCGACCAATTTCTTGCCCTCCATCACCAAGAGCGCGCCAACGTTCTTGTTGTCCATCATTTCGATCGCTTCAAAGACGGTCGCATTAGGCGAGACGGTAAAAATTTCGCCACTTTTCTGATTCAAGATTGCGTCGATGGTACCGCTAACGTCCATGTCATCCAGGAAAGTTACTACTAAAACCGGAGCAGTTTTAGAATAGGCCAATACGACCCTGCGACGCAAAGCAATTCTGGCAGCTGGAAACCACGTCGCTCTTGCTTTTTAGGCCTAGGAAGGAAAATAATGCGGACGTGAGATGGGCTTGGCCATTCAACGCTCGCGCCAGCGACGACCGGCGCAAGCAAGGGAGCGGGTCTGTTACTGGTAATGCAGGGCCGGATTTTTTGTGTGTCGGAGCGCATAAAGCCGGCACCACCTGGCTTTATCAGCAACTCGATTCCCATTCCGATTTCTGGATGCCTCCTGTCAAGGAACTGCATTACTTTGATCAACTGAGCAGGGTTCAACGCCCGGCTCGTCCACGCTGCAGAGATGAGCGCGATCATCGATTTCTGGAGAGGCTCCAGAGCCTGGGCGCTGAATCGGGTATCGATCTCGAGAATTATGGGCGACTGTTTGAACCCAAGGCATCGCTCCTTTCAGGTGATATCTCGCCAAATTATTCGGCGCTGAATGAAGAAGTCATTCGGCAAGTCGTTGGATACTTCCCAAACTTAAAGGTGATCTTTTTGGCGCGTGATCCGGTTGAGCGAGTGTGGTCGCACTTGTCCATGGAAGTGCATTACCGTCAGATTGAGCCGTTTGACGCGACCAACATCGACGAAGTCAATCGGAATTTGTTCCGCCGAGGGATGCTCTTGCGCTCGTACCCGAGTGCCGTCGTCGTGCGATGGAAACGCTATGTCCATCCGGAGCAGTTTCGCGTTTACTTCTTTGATGACCTACAAAACAATCCCGCCGAACTGCGGCGCTCCATCCTTCGTTTCTTGGGTGCTGATCCAGACAAGCCAAACGGCCGATTGACGGCCGATTACAACAGTTGGACCACGATGGAAAAGCTTCCTCTCACAAACAAGGTACGGTCGCATCTGGCTCAGTTCTTTAAAAAGGAACTGAAGACCTGTGCAGCGCGGCTGGGCGGGCCAGCCGGAAGATGGCCTGCGCGATATGGCTTTTCACTGCTCTGTATCATTGGCCAACTGCTCGACGACTTTGATTTGCTTTTCTGGTGTGATTGGGTCGTCTGACTTGGCGACCAAAGAGACGGTCCACTAGTCTAAAGGAGAAACGCATATCCTTCGGCCAAGTTGTGAGATAGACGAAAAGGCGGGTCGTCTTTGCTCTGGATAAGCGGGGCTGGATAAAGCAGCAATGGTAAAAAGAAATAGAAGACGATCTAGTCTCACTTCCGGCAGGCGCGGAACGAAGCTCAATGCAAGTCCGCTCCTGACGAGCACGATCGGATATGGCAGCGCAGATATCTGTAGTCGCTAACCCTAGTCAGTTAATAGTAGGTCAACGAACCGCGGTGGCTACCGTGGCCATGGGAGCTTGTTTTTGAAGTTTCGCTTTTGCCCGAGCACGATTTGCCTGCAGCTCAGGCAAATGTTTTTCCGACCAGCGACAGAGAGCATGCAGCGGCTCAATCAACGTGCGGCCCAGCCGCGTTAGCGTGTACTCAACTTTCGGCGGAACAACCGGATAAACTGTCCGCTGCACCAGACCGTCGCGCTCGAGGCTGCGCAGAGTTTGGGTGAGCATTTTTTGCGAAATGCCGCCGATCTCGCGCTGAAGCACAGCGTAACGCTTGGTGCCGTGAGCCAACACTTGGATGATGAGCGCGGTCCATTTGTCTGCGATCCGATCGAGCACGAGCCGCGAAGGACACTGTGCATCCATGACTGAGCCGCCCGAAAAAGACTTTGTCATGATTTTTCTTTAAACGGCTACCGGCTAAGGCGCAAGAAGAGAGTAGCAATCAAATCGGATTGTATGGAATGAAATCGGCCGTAGTTGACGGCCGGTTCAGGTCTGCCGATCTTTTACGAGAACTTATGGCGAAAGATTTTGCAGTATCAGAACAAGGCGGGCCAATCGCGATGAGCCTGTTGGATAAGTCACAGCCGCAAAATGGCTCCGGCTTCACAAGCAGAAACGACGTTTCTACCGATGATTTGTTACTCGATGAATATTCCCGTTCGGTCGTAAGCGCAGTCGCGCGGGTCGCGCCTGCTGTTGTGAACATTGAGATCGAGCAGCGCGTCAAAAATCGGGCTGATGTTGGCGGAAGCGGATCCGGATTTGTGATCACGCCGGACGGCTTCATTTTGACTAACAGCCATGTCGTCCATCATGCCACCCGGATTGTGGTGAATGTCCCGGATGGCCGCGATTGTCTTGCGCAGCTCATCGGCGACGATCCCGACACCGATCTCGCGGTGATCCGGATCGATGCGCCCCATCTCGCCCATGTGCGTTTGGCCGATTCCGAAAGCTTACGCGTCGGGCAGGTGGCGATAGCGATCGGCAATCCGCTCGGTTTTCAAGCGAGCGTGACCGCAGGCGTGATCAGCGCGCTCGGCCGCTCCATGTATTCGCAATCGGGTCGTTTGATCGACAATATCATTCAAACCGATGCCGCGCTGAACCCTGGCAACTCCGGTGGGCCGCTCGTCAATTCAGCCGGCGAAGTGATCGGCGTAAACACGGCAATGATTCGGCCGGCGCAAGGCATTTGCTTTGCAATCGCGAGCAACACCGCCAAACTGGTCGCGGGATGGCTGATTCGCGATGGAAGAATTCGGCGCAGTTACATCGGTGTCGCCGGTCAAAATGTGCCGCTCCATCGGCGCGTGATTCGATTTTATAATTTACCGCTGGAAACCGGGGTCCTGGTTGTATCGGTGGAAAAGGACAGTCCGGCAGAGCGCGCAGGTCTCCGGGAGGGCGACGTCATCGTTGCCTTCGATGAGCGACCGGTCGCCACGATTCACGAGCTGCACAAAATGCTGGTCAGCGAACAAATCGGCATTCCCGCAAGGCTATTGGTCATTCGGCACACCGAAAAATTAGAATTGTCGATCTTGCCAGCCGAATCACCGCCGCACGCGGCACGCTAAGGACCACCGCCCGGCGATATTGAGAAAGCTGCAGTCGCGGTCCTGCTGGCTCCAGTCTAAAATCTCATCCGATCCGGCTGCCCCTACAATGCTACGCGACGTTGCTTGTTTTTCTGGTAGCGCACGCTTTCAGTTGCCTGCTCTCCATGAAAATTCTTGTCATTGGCAGTGGCGGCCGTGAACACGCGCTCGCCTGGAAGTTGAAGAAATCGCCGCGTGCGGAGCGCATTTTCTGCGCGCCGGGAAATGCCGGTACCGCTGAAATTGGTGAGAACGTCGCAATTCCCGTAAGCGACTTGGCGGCGCTGGCCAGTTTCGCCAGAGAAAATCGTATCGATCTAACGGTAGTCGGGCCCGATGACCCTCTCGCCGGTGGGATTGTCGATCTTTTTGTTACCCAAGGATTGCGTGTTTTCGGACCGAGCAAGACGGCCGCGCGAATCGAGTCATCGAAAATTTGTGCGAAAGAACTAATGCGCAAACAAAGAATCCCGACCGCGCAAGCGGGCACGTTCGAACGGAGCGATGATGCGCTCCGATTTTGCGACCAGCTGGGATTTCCGATTGTCATCAAGGCCGATGGGCTCGCGCTTGGCAAAGGCGTCATCATTGCGCCCGATCTCGAATCGGCAAGATCGGCGATTGACGAGATGATGAATCAAGGCCGCTTCGGCGAGGCGGGTCGGCGTGTCGTCGTCGAAGAATTTCTGCGCGGCACGGAATGTTCGCTCCACGCGTTGGTAGATGGGAAAAACTATCGGCTGCTGGAGTCCGCGCGTGATCACAAACGTGCATTTGACGGCGACGTTGGGCCAAACACGGGTGGGATGGGTGCGTTCAGTCCGGCCAACAATTGGAATAACAAACTGCAATCACAATTCGAAGAAAAGATCATGCGACCCGTGCTGCATGGTTTGCTCGCAGAAGGAATCACCTTTCGTGGTTTGCTTTACCCGGGATTGATGATCACTGATGACGGTGTGCGCGTTCTCGAGTTCAATTGCCGTTTCGGCGATCCCGAGACACAAGCGATTTTACCCCGAATGAAATCCGATTTGTTGCCGTTGCTGGAGGCGACGATTGGCGGAAAGATCGGCGATTATTCCATCGAATGGGACCAACGGCCTGCAGTTACGGTTGTGCTAGCCTCAGGCGGTTACCCGAACAAATATGAAAAAGCGAAAATCATTTCTGGTCTCGACGAAGCGGCGAAGCTAGAGAGCGTCCAAATTTTTCATGCCGGAACCAGCCGGGTGCGCGACGAAACTGTGACTGCGGGCGGTCGCGTATTGGCAGTCACTGCGCTTGGCTCAACCGTCGAAGCAGCTCGCGAGCGCGCCTACGATGCCGTCTCGCGCATTCATTTCGAAAACTGCCATTACCGACGCGATATTGCTCTTACTGCCGTTACAGATAACATCGAAAAATTACCCTGATGCTCCGATTTTTACTGGCGACTTGGTTGATGTCGATGTTGGCAGCGGGCCTTATTGGCCAATCCCAGACGCCAGCCCCGAGCGTGCCTCAGACTGCATCGAAATCGCTCGCGCTATCATCACCATCGTCGTCGCCATCGACCAAACTAACGGAGGAACAGTTGGTCAATTCGCTAAGCTCAGCCGATTTACAGGCAGTCATCACGCTCTTGAAAAGTAACTTCACAAGTCCGGATGCGATTAGCGATACTGAATTAAACCGCGCAACGATCCAGGGGCTGATGGTTCGGCTGCCACATGCGATAATGCTTTTGCCGAATCGGGAAAGCGCATCCATGGAAGCGCCAATCGCATTTTATAATGAGATTCTAGATGGTCATATCGGTTATTTGCGTCTCGGCTCGCTGAACAGCGCTAATCTTCGAGCGTTGGACAAGGGTCTTAGCTCGTTCGCAGCCAAGAAGGTCGACGCGCTGGTTATCGACCTCCGCGCCAGTCAGGCAACGAATGATTTTGCGGTGGCGGCGGAATTTGCGAAGCGATTTTGCCCGAAAGGCAAACCTCTTTTCACTTTGCGTAAACCACCCGCGCGGCAGGACCGCGCGTTTAACTCCGACCGGGATCCGGCGTTTCGTGGTCTGATTATGGTGCTCACCGATGGAGACACAGCCGGTTCTGCCGAAGCGCTCGCGGATGCACTTCGTTTTTACGACAAAGCCTTGATTATAGGTCAGCCCACAGCCGCTTGCGCAGTGGAATACTCCGATTTGCCATTGCCGAGTGGGAAAATCTTGCGCGTTGCCGTGGCGGAAATCGTTTCGCCAGAAGGCCATTCATTATTTCCAGAAGGGATAAAACCGGACCTACCAGTCGAAATGTCGGTGCTGGAAAAGCGGCAGATTTTTCAATTGAGCAGCGAGAAAGGGATGGGCCCATTTGTTTATGAAGCGGGACGACCGCACGTGAACGAAGCTGCCCTTTTGGCCGGAACAAATCCTGAAATTGAGGCGGCCGAAGCCGCCCAACAACGGCGTGGACGTGCGCCGGAAAAACCGCCGGCGCACGATCTCGTCTTGCAGCGCGCGCTCGACGTGGTCACTTCACTCGAGATCTATCAAAAACGGTAGTGTGAGTCCACTCGAGGAACGCATCGGTTATAAGTTCCGCAATTCGCTTTTGCTGGCGGAGGCGCTCACTCATCCCAGTCTCGGGCACGAAACGCAGCGCCACCATTTTGATAATCAGCGTTTGGAATTCCTCGGTGATGCCGTTCTCCAGCTTGTCATCACTGAATATCTGTTTCAGCATTTTGGCGGTGAGGCCGAAGGCCAGCTGACGAAATTGCGTTCCCGCCTAGTCTCGCGCGAGACATTGAAGACTCACGCCGCCGCCTTGGATTTGGGACGTCATCTTCTGATGGGACGCGGCGAAGAAGCCAGTGGCGGACGGGAGCGAACGTCGACATTGACCGACGCCTTCGAAGCGCTCATTGGCGCCCTTTATCTTGACGGCGGCTTAGATACCGCAAGAAAATTTATCCTCGCGCAAGCGCGCTCCATCCTTGAGCAGATCGCCGAAGAACCGGTGGACTTCAATCCCAAGGGCGATCTGCAGGAATTGCTGCAAAGTATTTCACCGCGCAGTCCGGTCTATGAGTTGATTACGCAAAGCGGCCCGGAGCACGAAAAGACGTTCGTTGTGCAAGCTGTCTGGGAAGGGATCGTTCTGGGACAGGGCAGCGGCCGAAGCAAAAAACAGGCGGAAACCTCAGCCGCGCTTGAGGCGATAAAGTTGAAGCGTTGGAGAACGCTCGGGTAGAGAGGGATCGCGAGGCCCTCCGTCTTCGATAGTGGCGCGCCAGCTCTGAAACAACCAAATCAAATCGAGTGATTTAGGGCGTCGAGATGGCTGCCAGAACTCGAGATCCACTGGAAGTGCTGCGCAATCGACGCGGTTACAAATTTTTTTGCGCAGCCAATGGCATCTTCCAATGATAAACCGGATGCAAGGCCCGCGGCGATTGCGGCCGAGTAAGTGCAACCTGTTCCGTGGGTCGTTACGCCGCGGACAAACGGCGCCGAGAATTCAGCAATTTTGTCGTCCGCAAATAACAGATCGACCGCGTTGCCGCCAGCGAGATGGCCGCCCTTCAGCAAGATCGGCACCCGATACTTCTCTTGCAGTTTCTTTCCGGCTTTGCGCATCGCTTCCAGATCGCCAATTGGCTCGCCGATCAATGTTCCAGCTTCTTCGAGGTTTGGGATGAGCAACGTCGCCAATGGAAACAATTCCGATTCGTAAAGGGCAATTGCATCAGGACACAAAAGGAGATCGCCACTGGTTGCGACCATCACCGGATCGACGACGAGTGGAATGCAATTGTCGATTTTACGAACAGAGTCGACAATTGCGCGCGCGACCATTTCGATGATTCCGACCGAGTAGAGCAGCCCTGTCTTGGCGGCAGCAATTGGGAAATTTCTGACGAGGATAGCGATTTGTTCGTGGACGATCTCGCCACTGACTGGCTCGATCCGCGAAACTTTCCCTGGTGTTTCCGCGACGACGCAGGTGACAGCCGTCAAGCCGTAAACGCCGAGCGCTGAAAAAGTCTTAAGGTCGGCTTGGATACCGGCGCCAGCACTGCTGTCCGAGCCTGCGATGGTTAATGCGATGGGCGCTGATCGAGTTTCGACGTTGGGCACTGGACGTTGGACCTTTAACCTCAATGTCGGACGTTAGTGGCGCGCTTCCGCGGTCGCGCCCCACCAGCTACGCGCCGTCGTTGCCAATCGCTTCGACCGGGCAACCTTCCATCGCTTCTTTGCAGAGCGCTTCCTCGTCTGGAGTCTCCGGTTGCTTATAAACATAGGAATGACCGCCGTCGTCATTGCGCTTGAAATTGGCGGGGGCAGTTTCACGGCATAAGTCGCAGTCAATGCATTGATCATCGACATAGAATTTTCCATCTACGTTTTCGGCGTATTTGTTTGCAACGTCGGCCATATTTTTCCGGTAAAAGCGAAGTTGAACGCTAGGAAGAAACGCTTTCAGCGCAATGCAATTTGGCCGTTGACGAGCTTGGACGCAACCGCCAGGCGCGGTTGGCTCGTTGAATAGTTAAGGGTTTAACCGGGTCATGGCGAATAACAATGGCCGACAGAGTGCTTCAGCGACGTAATCATATAACGAATCAACCAATTGCGATCTAACCTCATGAAAGCCAAAACCCGCAGGACGCTAACAGCTTTTGCGATTGAACTGGGCATCTATGCGCTCCTCGTCATCGGCTATTTTTTCCTGGTGCTGCATTTGCTGGGAGGGTGGCTTTACGGGCTTGAGGTTCACCACCGATACACTTATGCCGGCGTCGCGATTCTACTCATCATCGGTCAGGCCGTTGTTCTCGAAAGTGTTACCACCTTTTTGCTCCGCCGGATTGGAGGCCGCTCCGAATAGACCATGTTTTTTCCAATTTCCG
>QHOQ01000097.1 GCA_003219355.1 Verrucomicrobiota bacterium | reverse complement strand
GATGTCGAAGGAATGGTGCGGGCAACCGGCCAGCCGATGAACAAATTTTGCCTGGCTTGTTTCAATGGTGATTATCCCCTGCCCGTCGATCCGGCGCTCGATAAATTCATCATGGAGAAACGAGAGAACCGCTCCAAAGCGCTCGCCGATCAGGAAAGACACCCGACGTTGTTCGCAGATCTGAAGTAGGTAAATCGCCGCGGGTGGCGCAGGTTTTTGTAAGAGAAGGCGTTGCCTTGCCGAGGGAAGCTGACAGTTTCCGCTACAGATTCGGAGAATGAGACCTGCGAGAAAACAAAAGGCCTACGCACGGGCGGGCGTAGATGTCGATCTTGGTAACCGGCTGAAGGGCCGGATTCAGCAACTCGTTACCCAAACGCACGGACCGCAGGTGCTCGGTAAAATCGGCGGCTTTGGCGGATTGTTTCGAGCGAACTTTTCTGGAATGCGCGAGCCGGTTCTCGTTGCAAGCATCGATGGCGTGGGGACAAAATTGAAAATAGCCTTTGCGTTGGATCGGCATGACACGATCGGCGCCGATCTCGTCAACCATTGTGTAAACGATATCGCAGTGCTGGGGGCGCGCCCGCTTTTTTTTCTCGATTATATTGGCTGCGAAAAGCTTGAGCGACGAAGCTTCGATCAATTGTTGCGTGGTTTATCTCGGGCCTGCCGAGCTGCCGGTTGCGCACTGATTGGTGGTGAGACGGCACAGATGCCCGGGCTGTATCGCAAGGGTGAATACGACCTGGCTGGTTGCATGGTTGGCGTGGTTGATGGTGCAAAAATTATCGACGGCAGCAAAATCAAACCGGGCGACATGATTCTCGGCCTCGCGTCAAATGGTCTGCACACGAACGGTTATTCGCTCGCGCGAAAAATTCTGTTCGAAAAGATGCGGCTCAAGCCCTCATCGAACATTGACAATCTACCTGGCACGATTGGAGAAGAACTTTTGCGCGTGCACAAAAATTATCAGCCATTGCTGGCAAAAGTTCCCAGCGGCATGATCAAAGGCCTCGCCCACATCACGGGCGGCGGTTTGATTGATAATCTGCCGCGCATCCTACCGAAAAAGTGCGACGCCATCATCGAGACAAAGAGTTGGCGTGTTCCGCGCATCTTCCAAATGTTGCAGCGAAATGGAGATGTCGATTCTGCGGAAATGTATCAGGTTTTTAACATGGGCATCGGCATGGTGGCGATTACTTCGGAGCGCGATGCAAAGCGGACGATGTCGATCCTACGCGGAAAACAGATCGGCCGTATTGAACGTGGCGCAGGCAAGGTTCATTTGGTTTTCTAATGAAGGGACGTGCTTTCTACCCTGCACCTCGGATGACACCGCGAAGATCGCTCGGGAGCTGTGTTGCTTAAAGGTGAGTATGTCAGAGTTTCACTGCCGACCGGAAGAGACAGAATCAACTATATCCATCGGTACTTGAACGTCCGGGGCCGATTTGAGCTTGGCCTTTTCGTCTCGGCGTACGATCCGCTCCAACCCGGCACGGCGGGCTGCAAGATCGACCAGCTCGGCTACGCGGGATTTCAGGGCATGTGCTCGCGTAACAAGAAAAATGACGAAAAGCAGATATGCGACGATGAACCAGAGATCGACGTGAGAAATGTTGAGCTGTCGATATACTAAGAGAGCTAGCGCAACGAGGTTAAGGATCACCGTCGTCGTGACTAGGCGGCTACGAAGCCGAACACGCGTCAGGCATTTTCCGCCACCGTGATACTCGGTAACTGTCTGGAGCGCGACGCTCCACCAAAAATTCCCGTAAATTTGAATATCCCATTCATTCCAACCGGTATCAGTGGAATAGCGCCAACCTTCTTCATCGAGCAGCTGGAAGATCACACCCAGCAAGTAATGACGGTCCCTGCCCTCTTCACTCCAAAAAATCTGTCGACTCAGACTGGCGGTAACATTGCCATCTGTGGACAAATATTCGTGCGCTCGAATTACACTCCGCGGCGTCCGTTTAAAATGTAGCCAGGTGAAGTACCGTGACCAACCTCGCACCAGCGGTTGAACCAGAGCCAGGAGCATGACGAGCAACCGCGCATGGGCCGTGTCGAATTTTGGTTCGATCGTCGCCCGCACCATGTACGAGAGCGCCACGCAGAGAGTGCCGCCACACATGAGATACGGCACAATGCGCAGTGCAGGCAGAAAAATCCCCAGACCAAAAAGGAAAATCGTAAGCGCGAACCATTCAATGCTGCTGAGATAAGCCGCGACTTCCGATTGCGGTGTAGGATAAATCGACTGAAAAAATCCTTCGCCGAAAATTCCGTGATAGATAACCGGCCGATTCATGAACCAGCTAAAACGTGGCGTTCCATAGATCTGACCACGCCATTTCGCTGTCCCAGTTGGGCCGAAAAAGATTAAATGCTTAAAACGCAGCAGCGATTCCGCTTCGCCGTAGCCATCCTGTTGTTTCAAAAAAGCCCGGAGAGTGAATCGGCGATGATGCCACACGATTGCGGTCGGGCTGAAAGCAATGACGCAACCAGCCTGTTGCAGTCGCCAGCAAAAATCGACATCGTCACCGGCCTTGTGGTACTCGGCATCGAAGCCGCCAATGTTTTCAAATGCCCACCGGTAAAACGCCATGTTACAACCAGGAATGTGTTCGGCGATTATGTCTGTGAGCAGAACGTGGCTGGGACCGCCCGGCGCTGCTGCCACGCAGGCCTGGATCCAATTCTGTGCCGGCGGGGTCACATTTGGTCCGCCCACTCCGGCATAATCACCGCTCAGCAGCGTGCCGATTAAATAATAAAGCCAATCAACATCCGCCATGCAGTCCGAATCGGTGTAGGCGAAAATCTCTCCCTTCGCGGCCGCCGCACCAGTGTTCCGCGCATGACTCAAGCCGTGATTTTCCTGATAGACATAGCGGACGTGCGGGAATTGCTCAGCGATGTCGCGCGTGTCGTCGGTCGAACCATCATCGACCAGAATAATTTCATAATCGGAATAGTTTAGCTTGCCCAAGGAATCCAAGCAGGTCGCGAGCGTCCGTCCGCCGTTGTAAGAACAAACAATTACGGAAACAAACGGCACGCGCGGCAACGGGCGATGTGGCAATGTGGAATTCTCCTGACCAAGCCTTCCTTTGAGCGCGTAGAACGATTTCTTCGGCGCGCGCTGGCGCGTGACGATTCCAAAAGCCCAATCGCTAATATCCTGCCCGCCAGTAAACCATTCGTCCGTCCATGTAAAAAAGACGGTTCCGGCGAGACCACATTTCACCACGCTGTCAACGTGCCAACTGAGCATTTCCGCCTGCTCTTCCTGGGAATGGCGCATCGTGTCCATGCCGAATTCGCCAAGGATGAGCGGGCGTTCTCCAGTTAAATTTTGAAGACGGAGCAGGTAATGCTCGAAATCGCGTTGATCGTGCAGATAAACGTTGAAGCAGCAAAAATCGACATTCTCCGGCAAGAGATATTCGGTTGGCGGATAAGTGGCATATGAAAAAAGAGTATCTGAATCGATTGCACGCCCGATCCGAATTAATCCCTCGATAAACTCCGCGACCCGGCGCACACCGAGCCAGCGAACCATCGTACTCGAGATTTCGTTGCCGACGAGATATCCGAATATCGCCGGATGACCGGCATACGCGTTTACCGCTACCCGAACTGATTCAGCAATCTGACGGCGCGCCCTTCTATCGCGTAAAAATTCGATGTGCTTCGCCCATGGCAACGTAACAATTACCCGCATCCCCGCGCTGGCGCAGCGATCGAGAAACCAACGCGGCGGAGCATGATAAATCCGCACGAGGTTCAGGCCTACCTCCCGCATCAGTGCAAGATCGACATCGACCTGCTCAGGGCGTCCAAGATAGCTTCCGTCCGCGTCCGGCTTGAATGGTCCGTAAGTGACGCCTTTGACAAAAAACTTCCGGTCGGCTTCGAAAAAGAATTTCGCGACCGCGCGAATTCGCGAGTTTGCGCTCACAGCGGCAACTCCCTAGTCCAAGCACTGCACCGACGCAAAGGTTTTAAGGAAGCGCTCTTCGCGCAACCGCATTGATCTGTGCGTGACAATGTCCTAAGCCGAGGCAATTGAGGGTCAATCAGCCTGCCTTAAAATCACAGTTCGCGAAGGGTTTGGCGCATGACATCGGCCGTCCGCTCGATGTCTTCCAATGCGTGCGCCGTCGAAATGAATCCCGTCTCAAATTGCGATGGCGCAAAGTAAACACCACGTTTCAAACAGGCGTGAAAAAACTTCGCGAACATTTTCAAGTCGCTTCGCTGAGCACTGGCAAGATCGACAACCGGTCCCGAGACAAAGAACAAGCAAAACATTGAGCCGATCCGCTGAAATGTGATATCCACTTTTGCCCTTGCGATGGCGTCTCTCACGAGTGTTTCAAATCGCCGTCCGCGTTCCTCGAGCAAATTCCAACCGTCAATTCGTTCCAGCTCGCGTAGTTGCGCGAGCCCGGCCGCCATCGCAAGCGGATTTCCGGACAACGTTCCGGCTTGATAAACAGGACCATCAGGCGAGAGCTGGTCCATAATCTCGGAACGTCCACCAAATGCGCCGACAGGCAACCCGCCGCCGATCACTTTTCCGAGCGCACTCAGATCCGGTTTGATTCCATAGATTTCCTGCGCTCCGCCGCGCGCGAGACGAAACCCGGTAATTACTTCATCGAAAATCAAGAGGGCACCATGTTTCGTGCATTCCTCACGCAAGATGGACAAGAAATCCTTTCTCGGAAAATAAAGCCCAGCGTTCGCGGGGATCGGTTCAAGGATTATAGCCGCGATTTGATCTCTATTTTCATGAAACGCTTGCCGCACCAGATCGGAATTGTTGAACGGAAGCGAAATCGTCAGGTCGAGAAAGGCTTCCGGGACGCCGGAGCTATCCGGCCGTCCATGCGTCAGGCCGCCACTTCCCGATTTCACAAGAAGGGCATCGACATGCCCGTGATAACAGCCATCGAACTTAACGATTTTGTTATGGCCGGTGAATCCGCGCGCCAGCCGGATACATGACATGGTCGCTTCCGTACCGCTATTGACCATGCGCACTTTTTCGATCGAAGGCATCCACTTGCAGATTAATTCCGCCATTTCCACTTCGAGCGGATTTGGTATGCCAAAAGTCAGGCCGCGTGCGGCCGCTTCTCGCACTGCATCGACAATAACTTTGGGGGCGTGTCCCAAAATCACCGGGCCCCAACTACCGACGTAATCGATGTATTCGTTCCCGTCGACATCCCAAATCTTCGCGCCTTGCGCACGCTCAATAAAAAATGGATCTGCGCCCACATGACGAAATGCGCGCACTGGGGAGTTTACCCCCCCCGGGATGCGTTTCAGCGCGGCACGAAACAATTGTGAAGAACGAAAGGTCAAAGAAATAAAACGTGGAACGTTCGACGCCGAACGTCCAACGCCGAATTGCACACTTTTGACACGCTACTCTGACACGTTAGTCTCAGTTCTGCGCAGCGGCGGGGTAGCCAAGTGGTAAGGTCGCGGTCTGCAAAACCGCTATTCGCGGGTTCGATTCCCGCCCCCGCCTCTTTTTCTTGGCATTGAGGAACTCACAACAAATGACTTGCTTCCGTCTGCGACGCAAGACGAACACACCAATCCAGAAACGGCTAAGTGGAAGCCTCGGAGCCAAGTTGCGCAATGCTCAGGGCTGGACGCCCGCATAGGTCGGAACTGCCCCGCGCACGACGTTTTTGTAAACGATGCCGCCTCTCATGACGAAAGTGACGCGGCGTACCGTAGTGATGTCTTTGAGGGGATCGCCGTCGAGCGCGATGATGTCGGCTTCGTAGCCAGGTGCCATGGAGCCAATACGATCGCCTAGGCGCATTGCTTCGGCGGCGAGCGAGTTCGCGGAGACCAGCGCGCTCATCGGATCAACTCCGGCATCGCGCACGCGATCGATGAGTTCCTCGGCGTTGCGACCATGCGCGCCAGCGAGCGCATCCGTGCCGAAGACGACTTTCAGTCCGGGAATCCTGACAGCGCGGCGGACGAGATCGTGGTCGATCGACAAAACCCGCTCCATCGCCGCGAAGCCCTCCTCGGTGTAGCCGGGCGTGCCGAGGAAGCGCTCCTTATTAGCGAGGTAATTCTCGATCACAAGTCCAGCTTGCGGATCGAAATATGTGCCGCGCTCGGTCATGAACTTGAGGTCGTCGTCGGTCGCCATTGTCCCATGCTCGATCTCAGTGCAGCCAGCGAGCGTGGCGGCGCGCACGGCGTCCTTGTAGGCATGGACGAGCGTGCGTAAGCCCTGTTTATTCGCCTCATCGCAAGCAGCGTTGAGTTGATCTTGTGAGAGCGTCATGCCGCCACCCTGACGTATGGATGCCGAGGCGAAGATTTTGATGAGGTCTGCGCCCGCTTCTTTCTGCTTGCGCACGAAGGCGCGAATCTCGTCGGGTGTGCCCGTTTTCTCTCCGCGCCCTTCAAGCGGCTCGACCGCTGTGAGGATGCGCGGACCCGGAAGCGCTCCTTTCGCGATCGCATCGCGCAGCGGAACGTCCATGGGCGAGCCGACGCTCTGCACGGTCGTGAAGCCCGCCATCAGCGTCAGCCAGGCATTGGACGTCGCCTGGTACGCGGCGAACTGCGTTGTCTCGTCAGCGCCCGCATTTTTGCCGTTCTCGCCGAAACTCCAGGTGATGTGGACGTGCGAGTCGATCCAACCGGGCAGGACTGTGAAGCCACGCAGGTCGTAGTCAACGGGCGAGGCATTCGGATCGAGCGCCACGATCTTCGAGCCTTCGACAACGATGCGCGTGTCACGTAAGACGTGGCCACGCCCGTCGAGCAGCATACTCCCGCCGATAACGATGCGCCTTTTTTGTGCCTGGACCGTTGTGGGATTCTTTTGCGCGCTCGCGCAGATGACGAGGATCGCCAAGAGGCAGAGAACGATACTGGCGCGTCGGATCGCGGGCAAACGCTCAGACACCGTAGCTGCAGCCCACTTCTCTTCTCGTCGAAGTCCAGCTAGCCACGCAGCGATCATTCACGGTGGTTACGGTTAACCTACTGTCGTAATCTCAAATCGATCGCGTCATGTCGAGTGCGAATTGTGTCCTCTCTGGTGCGATTCAAGATAAAATTTTCGAAGGCAGCATGTATTAAAATCGTTGACATCTGATCTGTGCGACGAGCGAATTGCACTGACTAAACTGAGAACCAAGACGAGGTAGTTCTCGCCACACAGGCGGCATGCCCGTGCTCTGCATTTTATTGGACGTTAGTGAGCCGCTGTGGAAGACGCGGCTTTAGGGAAAGCTATATCGTCTCCGATAATAATCATATCGCCTTGGAATGGCGGCGTTGGCTTGATTGGAAACTGCGGACGCAAAACGCCGAAGCTTTCCGACGCAAGCACGAAGGAAACGAATATAAACACTGCTACACATTTCATGTTCTTGGCTGATAGCAGAACCAATCGGGCCTTGGCAAGTCAATTTTAACTACAATTTGTGGGCCGCGCACCCCGACATCACTATATAATGGATAAAGGCGGCCGACGAGGCGCCTGGTGATTTTCCCGATCAGAAGTCAGAACTCGAATTTGGAATTTCCAATTTCGAGTTAATATCCAACTGCGATGCCACAGTTTGCTTATCGGGCACGTAACGCGCAGGGAGGGCTCGTAGAGGGTGTACTTGACTGTGCAGATCGTGCGGTTGCTATTCGCCAAATCGAATTGCAACAATGCATTCCGATTCGGATCGATGTAGTTGGCGCGCAACCGAAGATTGGCAGTCGAGATGTTGCAGCGCCAGCGCCAGCGAGACAGTCCTTGAAAATTCCGCATGGCCAGTTGCTTGTTTTTACCGAGCAGCTCGCCCATTTGCTGCAAGCGGGAATGACGCTCGACGAAGGATTGTCGATCCTGGAAAAACGGTTGAAGCAACCGCGCGTCCAACAAATGACACATTCGTTGCATCAAGCATTGATCGACGGCCGAAGCTTCTCGCAGGCGCTAGGCGAGTTTCCGCGAATTTTTCCTCCGCTCTACACAAACTTGGTCGCAGCTGGCGAGGCGAGCGGCGCGCTGCCGCAAATTCTGCTGCGGGTAGTGAAACATTTGATGCAGGCAAAAGATCTTCGAGATCGCGTACAGCAAGCCCTGATTTACCCGGTATTTCTCGCGCTCGCTGGTGCCATTCTAATTACAGTCTTCATCACATTCATGGTGCCGCAACTGACTGGATTCATGTCCCAAACTGGCGGTGCCCTGCCACTACCCACGCGCATCCTGGTGCATATTCATCATTCAATCACTGGTTATTGGTGGGTCGGCGCGCTGCTCGCGGTTGGCGTGGTTATCGGTTTCCGCGCCTTTGTTCGCAGCGATGAAGGACGAATCGCGTGGGATCGTTTTCGTCTCATGATCCCCGGCTACGGGCGTATCACTCGGCACCGTTATTATGCGCAATTCTCGCGCACACTGGGAACATTGATGGAGAATGGAATCCCGCTGCTTCGCGCCCTAGATCTCGTAACGGAAATTGCGGGTAACCGATTTCTCGAGCTGAAGTTAGTTGAGGTCCGTCGAGCCGTAATCGATGGAGCGACATTGTCCGCCGCATTACAGGAGCAACGATTATTCCCAGATTTACTCACAGATATGATGGCGGTAGGAGAACAAACGGGCCACTTCGCCGAGACGATGCAAACCATCGCGGATGTTTATGAACGCGAACTTGACCGGACGGTTGCAGTGATCTCGCAACTGATTCCGCCGGTCATTATTGTGGTAATCGCGGTTCTGGTTGGGTTTGTCGTTTATAGCATTCTCTCGGCAGTATTTGAGATGACGCATAGCTTGCAATTCCGGCCGCATTAAAATAATCTCGCCGGCCAGATGTTTCTTCGCGTCGCCGCTCTTGCGCTGTTATTCAGCGCGATTGCTCGTGTTTATGCACAGGAAGCCTTCAGTGACGCATTGCCAACCTCGATTGATACCAACTTGGGACAACTAACGCCGGAAAGCGCCTGGCTGGATTTGCGTCAAAGCACGTCGCGTAATTCGAAAACCCAGAACGCACCGGTATGGGTGGAGGCCGTTACGCTATCGCCTGCGCAGTCGACAGGCGACTTGAGCTCTAAAAGCGTCTTTCGGATCCGGGTGGCGCAACCCGGCGCAGATTATCGGGTTCTCTTTTTTCGCCTGTTCTTCGATGACAAACCAGGTCAGCAACCGGAGTTGGTCGCGTGGGACGAATCTGGCAGTCACGTTTTGCGCTCGGGTGCGCTCGGCTCCGGAATTAATCTGCCAAGCTCAGATTCGGTGATGATCCCGATTAGCGGTGCCTTGTCCATTGATATCGAAGTTGCGGGAGACGGAAAAACCGTGCGGGCCGCGTATCTCGACTGGATGACAAGCAGCAATGTTGTTCATCCGTTAGGCGCCGACCGCCGTGACGTGATTCCGGAACCTTTTTCTTCAATGCCACCGTTAGATTCGCCCGCTCAGGACGTAGAGCACTTCGGAACTGTCACGGCAACACTAGCCGCAGAGACAATCCAGATCAGCGGCGACATTCAAGAAAGTCCGGCGTTCCAATTTGGAGTCGAGACGCAACCCTTGGCGGCACTAGTTACTTTCGAGGTCGCGAATCCGCGCATTGACGCCCCGCCGGAGATTTATCTTAACGGCCAGGACATCGGGCCGGTTTCTCTGGCGTTGCCGGAATTGGCCGACCCGGGTTACCGCGGCGAAATGGAATCGCTGGTTCGGCAAATGCATTTTCAATATACCGGGTGGCTGCGGGCGCAAAAAATTGTGCCGGCTGCGAACCTGAAAGTAGGAACAAATGATCTAATTATCGCGAACGGGAGTGGCAGCGAACCTTCCGCAATCCGCGCCACGCAGATCCAATTAAAATATCTTTGGGATAAATCGGATTATCTTCTGCGGACCGATCACTAGAAAATTCTCAACGCGCCGCTGGCGCAACCAGAGACGAGATGAGAGGTTCCTCTTCCGACTCGAAAAACAATGAAAGAGAATCAACAGGGCTTCACGCTTCTCGAGATCATGCTTGTGGTAACGATCATCGCTCTCTTGCTTGGCACTGCGATCTACAAGCTAGCGGGCAACGTGGAATATTCACGGCATGTTCGAGTTGCCGCTGACCTCCAGGGAATCAACACTCAGCTGAAGCTTTATGAAAGCATGAATGGTTTTTATCCGACGACTGAACAGGGTTTGCAGGCGCTCGTAACCCAACCGGATACCGATCCGCGGCCGACGCGCTGGTATCAATTATATAAGGGGCTGCCAAAAGATCCGTGGCAGAATGACTACATTTACCGAAATCCGGGTCTCAAAGACCCTAACGGCTACGACCTGTTTTCCGCCGGACCCGATCGAAAATCAGACACAACGGACGACGATTGGGGCGGCGATTGATCGGGCTCTATTGTTCTACCTGCGGCTGCTGGAAATTTGGTGTGGGAACCGGCAGTGCCTTTGGATTTCGCTGAATCATCCCACGCACGTGAGGTCGAGGCGTCTGCCGAGGAACTGCGGGCGGCGCGAACGGGGAAGGTATGGCTGGGACGGCTGTCGTTGGTAGGGCCGGAGCAGGCGCCGCATTCGGCGGAGGCTGTGACAAAAGCGCCTCGTTAAAAGTAATCGTCGCAAACTTTCCGTCCTTGCTAATCGTCACTTTCGTCGCGCCCACACGATCTGACCATTCAATGCTGGCGATGCTATAGCCATCCACCGGCTCCTTGGTGCTAACATATTTTTTGAAATTCTGATCCGAACTCGAAGCAATGGTAACCATATCGCCGTCCGGCGAACGCGCGGCATTGGCCACGTAAAGGTCTTTCGCA
>QHOQ01000077.1:629-4179 GCA_003219355.1 Verrucomicrobiota bacterium | reverse complement strand
TCTCGATCCAAAACTGATAGATGTTGTTTGGAACGCAGAAGGTGAGCGATTTATCACCGGCTTCAACCAATTCAACGGCGGAAAACCAGCGTTTGAATGAATCGGGACTCAACTGCGACTTTAACGTGGCGGACAATCGCTGCCACAGTTGAGTACATTTCTTGTCCATAGCGACTTGTTAACAGTGTTACACAATCGCCACAAAGGCTGATACCGGAGAAAATCGACTGGCGAAGCGGAGGTGACATTCGGTTGTTGCCCCAACTGATTCGCACAAAAATTGCCGGCAGAATCTACGGAAAGTGTCGAAACACGAGGGGGAAATGCTTTCTTTGGCGTTCAGGAGTCGCCAGATTTCGGCGACATCGACATCTGAGTCACGTCTTTGCTCTAGAGGGGTTGAGGGATCGTTCATTCTGGGTGCTAAAGTTTCTTAGGAAATGTTCACATCTTATTCACATCGACGCCCTTTTCGCCCTGCCAGCGGGCTGGAGATTAGAAACCTGCGACGAGATCGACAAGAAAAAAACTGAATTTTATTTTTCGTCGCATAAAAAAAAATCTTGACGGAAAAATCAAAATGACAGTGTCCCAAGAAAGCAAAACCAACTCTCCTTACGCAGTTGACCGAATTGACGCGCACGCGCATTTTTGCCGCCTTCGGAGTGACACGCGCGGAAGCGCTCCTGGATCGAAATGAATCCGATGCGGACTGAAATGAGGAACCGAAAGCGAATTGCGTCATCAATTTCAACGGCAGCCGAGCGATGAGTCGAATTCTTGCAACTGGATTGCTCGCTTTCTGCCTGGCTGTGTCATCTGCGAGTGCGGCCGAAGAGCTATTGCCGCCGTTTGGCTTTCGATGGAATGACTCGATGGCGCGGGTGGACGCGGTGCTCCACGGCGCGAAAGCGAAGATCGTGTCGCGGGAAAAAAAGGAGAACCGGGAGATTTGGATCGTGGAAGGCCTCGTTCACCCCGGATTGAAGCGCACCCTCTTTACTTTTAAGGAGCGATCGCTCCTCGGAGTGGAACTGCAGTATGAGTATCCCGACCGGACGATCGAATGGTACAACCAGCGGATGGGAGAAATTCGGAAATACTTCGATGAGAAGTACGGAACAGGCAAACTAGTCTCGCGATCCCGCGACACTGACACCGATGTTATCCAGACGCTGGTCGGCTATCAATGGATGGTGGGGGCGACGATGCTTGAACTTTTTTATTTTTCGGCCCAGCACGACACGCTTGTTTACCGCACCATCAGCGTTGACTACAAAGCGCTCTGATTTTGCGGAAGGTGAATCGAGCGGTCCCTTGCTCGATGCTAAATAACGGCGGCGAAGCCGCACTTGTTTAACGTCGCCCTACGCAGCGGACGCTACAATGTCTCGCCCACAAGCGCTTGTTCGTCCTGCGGGCGAATGCGCTTGCCGCGTTTCGTCTGCTTTTGCAAGCGTTTCAAGCGGCTCGACAAAGCGGCCTTTGCCGCTGAATTCATGCGATCGATAAAAAGAATTCCATTAAGGTGATCAACTTCGTGCTGAATCGCCCGCGCGAGCAAGCCGCTCGCTTCGATCTCAATTTTGTCGCCTTCCAAAGTTTGCGCGCGGGCCATTGTTAATTCCGCGCGCTCGATTTCTCCGGTAATTTCCGGGAAGCTCAAACACCCTTCCGTTCCAATTTCTGTTTCGCCGCTGAGTTCGATCTCCGGATTAATTAACAGAAGCGGCATCGACGTCGCTGGATCGACGTCTTTGCCATTTAACTTCAGGGTGCTTGGACGATCCTCGATTTGCGAAACGTCGAGGACGGTGAGCTGTAAAGTTTCGCCCACCTGCTGTGCCGCCAGGCCGATGCCGTTGGCGGCATGCATTGTCTCGATCATGTTAGCGGCCAGGTCGCGAATGTGATCGTCGATCTTCGCGATCTGTTTACCCTTCGCCCGCAGAATCGGATCGCCGTATTGCAAGATCGACAAGATCATTTCCCTTCGCGAGTAAAGGCCGGCAAATTTCTCACGCCCGCCAGCTTTAACGCGTCCATCACTTTAATGATCGTGCCGAAGGATGCTTTTTTGTCGGCTTGCAGCGCGAGCGTGGACTTACGAGCCTCTGGCAGCTCACGTACCGCGCCCCCCAGTTCGTCCACGCCTATCGCTCGTCCGTCCAATTTGATCTCGTCGCTTTCATCGACACTTACGATTGCGTGCTCGAGTTCAGCCGGCAGTTTCTTCGCCGTTTTGGATTCCGGCAGATTAATCTGAACCTCCGGTTGGTCTTTTTTAAACGTCGTCGAAACGACAAAGAAAATGAGAAGGATGATCAGAATATCGACCAGCGAAACGATAATGATCGTGGGCGCTCTGCGTTTGCGGACGACGAAGTTCATAGCGTGAGATCCACCGCACGTTTCACACGACTGGCGTGGGCGTTGGCTCCGCTGTCAGCGGCGGAGATTTTGTGGGCACCACATCGCGGGAGGAGCGTCCATAGTAGCATTTGCTAATTAACTCGACGACAAGCGTTTCCATTTCCACGGACATCACTTCCACCTTTTTCGAGAAATAGCTGAAGGCGATCAGAGTCGGCACCGCGATCGAAAGTCCGAAGACTGTTGCATTCAGGGCTTCGGCAATGCCGAGCGCGATCTGACGCGTATCCGACGCGCCCGAGCTCAAGCCAAGATTCGAAAAAACATGCACCAAGCCCGAGACCGCGCCGATCAAACCGAGAAGCGGTGCGATCCCAGTGATCACTTCGAGAACGATGAGACCTTTTTCCAAGCGAACCATTTCGTGGCGCGCACGTGTTTCCACCACTTCGACGTTCTCCGAACGCGGCCCGCGCAAATGCTGGAGCGCAACGCGCGCGATCCGGGCAAGCGACGAGGGGTCATGGTGTACGAGCCGCGACAGCCGCTCCGGACTCTCACCGGGCACGAGCCGTTCGATTTCGCTTTGGATCACGAGCGGCATCACATTTTTTTCTCGCAAAGCAATGCCCCGTAGAATGATCGTCGTCACCGAAACGATCGAGCATGCAAGCAGAGGCCACATAAAGAGCCCGCCCTTGACGAAAAAGCTCATAATTGTCTGCACCGTTCCCGGCGCTTCGGCGATTATCCAGGACGCGACCATTAATTTGGATAAATGATGAAGTTCATGCCCTCGATTTCCAGACCTTCTGTCGGTAAAGTGTTGGCGAGGTCATCAGGAATCGGCGGAAGCTGCGATTCGAGCACCGACTGCACACAAATATTGGCAAAGGACTCGTTCGATGTGTTCTCGGTAATTTTGAGATTCTTCACGCGTCCGCTCCGGTCAACATCAAATCGGAGCTGCAGAGTGCCGATACTGATTAAGTCGCGCTTCTGATCCACGTAACTATACCAACGCGATCCAATTGAATCTTTCAGTATTTTTTCGTAGCGCCCAAGTGGAGTGCCCAGCGCGTTCACCGAAGAGATGCCTCGATTCGTGATGTTCCCCGAGATGCGCGTTCGATCCCTTAATGGGCGATACGCGGATCGCGCCTGCGCCGATGCAGGC
>QHOQ01000077.1:0-613 GCA_003219355.1 Verrucomicrobiota bacterium | reverse complement strand
GGTCGTGCGGTTAACATCGCAAATTGCTCGCTTGCAGTCATCGGTGCCGGTTCCGGTGTCTGCTGTGGCGTTTCCAAGGGCTTTGCCTTTTCTTGCGGCGCCGCACTGGGCTGTGGGAGTGCTCCTTTCATTTCCGGCGTATACGCCTGCGTTTCCAAATCAACAAACGGGCGATCCTTGCCCTGTTGGGATGGCAACGGTGCTTCCCCGGTGGCGGGAAGTTCGCTTGCCGCAATCGAATTGGCGTTTGATTCAAAAGTTTTCTCCTTTGGCGGCTCGGCCGATTGCTTCGACTCGTCCGTCTCTATGAAGGCGGCATTCTTCGGGGCGAGCGGCTTCGAGGGAAGATCGACAAGCGTCAGTTCGACCGGCTTTTCTTCGGCCGGAAGCACTGGCGAAAAAGCGCCGCCCAACGCAGCCAGCGTATAGGCGACCACCAAATGAATGAAAAGCGCTGCCAGCAGCGCCCACAAAACTTTTCGAGCTTCTTGCTTGCGATCGATCGTTCCGTCACCCGGCTGGGCGAACATGATCTCGGCCGTCGTCATGAAAGCGGTCTTTGAATGATAAAAATCTCGGCCGTCGTCATGAAAGCGGTCTTTGAATGATAAAA
>QHOQ01000096.1 GCA_003219355.1 Verrucomicrobiota bacterium | reverse complement strand
TAGCCATAGTAGATCGCCACACTCAGCAGCACGATTTCGAAGGCGCTGCGCCAGCCCCTGAGCCAGAGATGAACAAGTTCCTGAATCATTTTGCCTTTTGCAGGATTGCTTCCGTTACCCGCAGTGCGTTTACATTCTCTTTGACATCGTGAACACGAAAAACATCCGCTCCGCGTGCTCGCAGAACAGAAGTCAAGGCTACCGCAGACGCAAGCCGATCGTTCATTTCTGATGAGCCGGTCAGTTTCGCGAGAAAAGATTTACGGGAAACGCCAACGACGAGCGGACGCTTGTGCACTCGAATTCGCTCAAGCTGCGCAAGCAGGTCGAGATTGTGCTCAAGCGTTTTCCCGAAACCAATTCCCGGATCAAACGCGATCGCCATGGGATCAATCCCACACTCTACGGCGCACGCATATTGTTGTCGAAAAAAATCAGCCACTTCCGAAATTACATCAACATATCGCGGGTCGGACTGCATCGTCCGCGGATCTCCTTGCATGTGCATAATGATGAAGGCTGCTTTGATTTCGGCAACAAATGGCATCATCTCTCTGTCGCCTCGCCCCCCGGTAACATCGTTCACAATCGAAGCGCCTGCTTCGATTGCTGCGCGCGCAACCTGCGCCTTCGAAGTATCGATCGAAATAACGATGTCGATCTTGGCCCGCAATTTTTTAATGACCGGAACTACACGCCGCAGTTCTTCCTCCACTGCGACAGATGCGGCGCCCGGCCGCGTCGATTCCCCGCCTACATCGATGATCTGCGCACCTTCCCCAACCATTGTCAGGCCGTGCTCAACCGCCTTTTCTACGGCTAAAAATTTTCCACCGTCCGAAAACGAATCCGGCGTGACGTTTAGGACGCCCATGATCAGCCCATGACGGGAAAGATCGAAAACGCGACCGGCGATTTTCCATTGCCTCCCACCCATTGCGGGTGAGACTATCACAGGCGCTGCTTTATTCGAATTGGCCGCCGCGCGTTATTTGCCGTGAGTGTAGCGACCCATCAACTGACCCTGGGCGATAACGTGACCGCTCATAGCTTTGTCGAGCTCCTGTCGCTTTGCGCCAGAGCGAAGATCGAGTGTTTGGTCGAGCGCGAAAATCTTGAAGTAATAACGATGGGTACCTGAGGGCGGCTGTGGTCCACCATAACCGAGGTTGGGATAATCGTTTGTGCCTTGGACTGCGCCCTTGGGGATACCTCTCTCGGCGATTTCGGTCGTTTTCGGATCGATATTCCAGACCAGCCAATGAGTAAAAAGACCAACCGGCGCATCCGGATCATCCACGATTAACACCAAGCTCCCAGCATTCGCCGGCGTTCCCTCGATACGAAGCGGTGGATTAACGTTCCCGCCATCACGGCCAAACTTCGACGGAATATCACCGCCTTCCTGAAAAGCAGAACTCGTGACGTTCATCTTAGCTCCTCCTGCAGCAAATGAAGCAGTTGTCACCAATGCAACCGCAATTGCACCGGCAAGAATCGCTTTTTGCATTATTGAATCTTCGGTTGAAACCTCGTTACATCGATAATGACACCAACTGATATCGTTTCGCTCGCATGACTGAAAATGGACGTAGGATTCGAGAACAAATTCTCGCTCTTCTCGCCTCCCCTGACTACCGGCCGCTGGACAAGAGCGAACTGGCAAAAGCGCTTGGGCGTAAGAGCGGCATACGCATGGGACTAAACCAGGCGCTGCGAGACCTCGAGCGCGCGGGCGAGATCGCGCGGATCCGGAAAAATCGTTACGTTCTGCCGCCCTTAGCCGATCTGATCACTGGCAAGCTCCACATTCATCAGGCCGGATACGGATTTTTGATCAGCGAAAAATCGGGCGAGCCGGACATTTTCATTGCGGCGGAAAACACCGGAACAGCCATGCACGGCGACCGCGTGGTTGCTCGAATCTCGCGGGATGCGTCTTACGCACGCACCAAAGGACGACGCGAGGGACGCGTGATTCGAATTTTAGAGCGCGCACACGATACAATTGTCGGAACACTGCAACATTCGCGCAATTTTTATTACATTGTTCCCGATGATCCGCGTCTCGTGCACGACGTGTATGTCCAACCTGCCCGGGATCGGCGCGTCAAGCAGACCGCCGCCAAAGTAGGAGATAAAGTTGTGGTTCGTCTCGAGGCCTGGGAATCGCGCCACGTCAATCCAGAGGGCGAAATCATCGAAGTGCTTGGGCCAGCGTCTGCGCCGGGCGTCGATATGCTGTCGATCATCCGGAAATATCATTTGCCGACGGAATTTCCACGAGATGTTTTAGAGCGAGCGAATGGCATTTCCGAAAAAATAGACGCCCGCCAACTCGATGGGCGCCAGGATTTGCGCAATGAATGTATCGTGACCATCGATCCCGATGATGCGCGTGATTTCGATGACGCGATTCATGTCGAGAAGGTCGCCAACGGCGGCTGGCATCTTGGCGTGCACATTGCCGACGTTGCCGCTTATGTAGAGCCCGGCAGCGCGTTGGATCGAGAAGCGCGCCATCGCGGAAACAGCGTTTATCTCCCGGACCGCGTGGTCCCGATGTTACCGGAGCGCTTGAGCAATGGCGTGTGCAGTCTCAATCCGGGAGTCGATCGGCTCACTCATTCGGTGTTTATTCATTTTGACAAGAATGGAGCCGCGAAAAGAGCGCGCTTCACCCGCAGCGTGATTCGCAGCGCACACCGTCTTACTTACAAACAGGCGTACGCGATTTTGAAATCCACGCCTGGCGATCAACTGAGCAAACGGCTGCACGTTGCCTGGGAACTTGCCTCGCTATTGCGGCGAAAGAGATTCGAGCACGGATCGCTCGATCTCGATTTTCCGGACGTAAAAGTATGGCTGGATGAAACTGGCAAACCGGTGCGCCTCGAGCGCCTCGAGAATGATGAATCGCATCAGTTGATCGAAGAATTCATGCTGGCCGCAAACGAGGCCGTTGCGCGCGAGCTGAAGAACCGCGCCGTGCCTGCGATCTATCGCATTCACGAAGACCCCGACCCGGATAAATTGGCGGAGTATCGCGAGTTCGTGCTCAGTTTTAACTACCAGGTCGGCGATCTAACGCATCGCGGCGAGGTTCAACGGCTGCTTGCCGCGATCCGTGGCAAACCCGAAGAGCAAGCGCTCAAAATCGGTTTGCTGAAAAGTTTGAAACGCGCGCGCTACTTTCCGCAGCCGCTTGGTCATTATGGACTGGCCAAGCCGAACTACCTGCATTTCACCAGTCCGATTCGGCGTTATGCTGATCTGGTCGTGCACCGTGTGCTAGCACAACACAACGGGAAGCGCGGCCTGCGGATCGACATGAGCCAGATCGCATCCGTCGCCGAGCATATTTCAACAACTGAGCGCATCGCGGCCGATGCCGAGATCGAATCCGTTCGGATGAAGAAGCTCGAGTTTTTCCAACGCCAGCTCGACGAACGCAACCCACAGATTTTTCGCGCCGCAATTGTCGATGTCCGCAATTACGGCCTGGCAGTTGAGTTACCCGACGCTCTTATCACCGGTCTGGTGCACGTCTCGTCGCTGGCAGATGATTTTTATTTATTCGAGCCAGCTCAACGGCGGCTCATTGGCAGACGATCGCGCAAGCGATTCAGCATCGGCGATGAAGTGCGCGTCTTCGTCGTCCGTGTGGATGCATTCAAACGGCAGGTGGATTTCGCGATTGCTTCAGAAACGCCGATGAAAACTGACCGTCGCAAAGGCCAACGGCGTAATGCTTCTGATATCGGTCGAAATCGCCGCTAACGGCTTGCTAGAATGGCAGACAAACTGAGCAAACAGTCCGAGAACGCGCCTGGGCCGTGGTACGTGGACACGAGCTGCGCATTGTGCCGTCTCTGTCTCGAGGAAGCGCCGGCTCTTTTAGCGTATAACCGCGACGAGTCTGCCGTTCATTTTTCCGAACAACCAGAAACGCAAGAGGAAATGGCCGCCGCACAGCGCGCCCTGGACGCTTGCCCAACGCTGGCAATCGGAA
Source organism: Verrucomicrobiota bacterium (assembly GCA_003219355.1). Lineage (GTDB taxonomy): Bacteria > Verrucomicrobiota > Verrucomicrobiia > Chthoniobacterales > UBA10450 > Udaeobacter. Next base: position 21,064 of record QHOQ01000096.1, on the reverse strand, counting down.
ATGATGGATAGAAATTCGCGACTCCAACGCTTTCGTCTATCCGACCAGGTCTTCAAACGGTGAGAGATGTCTCGACTCCGCTCGACATGACAAAGAACAGCAAGATATCCCCATTCGGGTGGGCTAAGGGCAAGCTCTCAACTACGCCACTGCTTCGCTCGGAATGACAAGTCGCTAAATTTCGCGACAATCATAGATTGGTGCGACCAGGCGCCTAATTATCTTTTATGACCACTGAAGCTACCGCCACAGTCGCTGCTCCACCCTACTCGCGAGCAAATCCGTTTCCGGGCAAGCTCGTTGTCAATCGCCGGCTGAGTGGTCCGGAATCGGCAAAAGACACGCGCCATTTTGAAATTGATCTGAGCGGATGGGGATTGAGTTTCGAGGTCGGAGATTCTCTGGCTGTTTATGCCACGAACGATCCGCAACTGGTCGATGAAATCATTCACGCGCTCGGTGCGACCGGCGATGAACAAGTGCCGCGGCCGAAAGGACCGCCAACGACATTTCGCGAAGCGCTGCTGCGCAATTATGGCATCACGCAGCCGACGCCCAAGTTTTTGAAGGCAATCGCTCAACGCGCCAGCGCCGCGCCTCTGTTGAGCGATCTTCTCGTCTCGCAACGCAAACAGGACCTCGAGACTTATCTCTGGGGAATGGAAGTAATCGATTTCCTGACCGAACATCCATCCGCTCGCTTCGCGCCGGAGGAATTTGTTGGGTTGCTTACGAAATTGCAGCCCCGGCTTTATTCAGTCGCATCGAGTCTGAAAGCCTATCCGGATCAAGTGCACTTCATCGTGGACGTGGTCCGCTACGAAAGTCATGGGCGCATACGCAAAGGAGTGGCCTCCTCCTTTCTTGCCGAACGCGCGAACAATGTGCCGGTGCCGGTTTTCCCCAGTGTGGCAAAGCACTTTCATCTGCCGGAAAATCCAGACACCCCCATCATCATGATCGGCCCCGGAACGGGGGTCGCGCCTTTTCGCGCGTATTTGCAGGAACGAAAGGCAGCCGGGTCAAAAGGAAAAAACTGGCTCTTCTTCGGGTCGCAGCATGAGCACTGCGATTTCGCGTATCGCGATGAGTTCAAGGCGTTCAAAAAAGAGGGATTTTTGACCCGACTCGATTGCGCCTGGTCACGCGATCAACCCCAGAAAATCTATGTGCAACACCGCCTGATGGAAAACGCCGCGGAGATTTGGAAATGGCTCGACGCCGAGGAGGCGCACTTTTTTGTGTGCGGCGACGCGCGCCGAATGGCGAAGGATGTGGATGCAACGCTGCGCAAAATCGTTCAGGAACATGGCGGCAAAAGCGTCGATCAAGCCAACGAATATGTTGAAAAACTGAAACGCGAAAAGCGCTACAAACGCGATGTGTACTAAGAAATGACGAAGCACGAATGACGAATGACGAAAACGCTTTAACGATTCACCGACTTAACGGTTTAACGTGGCGAAGCCCATTCGTCATTCTCCTCATCTGTGGCATAATAAACTGTCAACGTTAAAGCCATGTACGAGAACACTGAATTCACATTGAGCCGCGATTGCGAGGCGATCCAAATTCCGAGCGGGCAAAAAACGACGATCCCGACTGGGACGCAGGGCGTCATCACACAGAGTCTCGGCGGAAGTTACACCATTGCCACGTACCAGGGTTTGGCGCGGATTGCCGAGAAAGATCTCGATGCTCTCGGTTTGGAAAAACTGCAGACGCAAGCAGTTCAAAAAGCTGCGAGCACCACAAACGGCGAAGTTTCCGAAGAAGCTGTATGGACCCAGCTCCGCCAATGTTACGATCCGGAGATCCCGGTGAACATTGTCGATCTTGGGCTGGTTTACGATTGCCGGTTGATCAAAAAACCGGAAGGCGGCACCAAAGTGGAAGTGAAAATGACGCTCACAGCCCCGGGTTGCGGCATGGGTCCGGCGATCGCACATGATGCGCAGAGCAAGATTTTGTCCATCGACGGCGTAGATGAAGCCGATGTGCAGCTGGTTTGGGACCCGCCTTGGAATCAAAACATGATCAGCGAAGCGGGGCGGATGAAGCTCGGGATGATTTGAAAATAGCGCGAGCCTCCGGCCTGCCGCAGCGGGCGAGGCGCTCACGCCACCATAAATGAGACATGGGATCTCCTCGGAAAAACCAGTCGAGGAGCGAACGCGTCATGTTCTGAGCGAAGTTTTCGCCGGCTACCCGCTGGAAAAAGTTGGCGTTCGTCTCTGGGACGACTCCCTATGGCCCGACGATCGGCACCGTTCAGCCACGCTCGCACTGAAACATCCCGGTGCGCTCACTCGAATGTTTTTACCGGGGACGGAAGTCGGTTTGGCCGAAGCGTATTTGCGCAACGATTTCGACATCGAAGGCGATATCGACACGGCATTTGAAGTCGGAGATTTTTTGCTCAGCCGCCTGGATGATTGGAAGAAAAAACTGAAGCTCGGTGGTCTGCTGATCAGACTTCCGGAGGGTGATGGAAGCTCGATAATGCAACGCGTCCCAATGTCATTCACTGTAGCGTGACCGCCGAGCAGTAACATTTCACTACAACGTATCGAATGACTTCTACCAACTGTGGCTTGATCGCCAAATGGTTTACTCCTGCGCGTATTTCAAATCTTCGAACGATCATCTCGACATCGCGCAGGAACAAAAGCTTGATTATATCTGCCGCAAATTACGGCTTCGGACCGGCCAGCGTCTGCTCGATATTGGCTGTGGATGGGGCGCGCTGGTCATTCACGCTGCGAAACATTTCGGCGTACTCGCGGAGGGAATCACTCTGAGCGAACCGCAAGTCGAATGGGCGCACTCCCGGATCGCCGAAGCTGGATTGGAAAACAAAACGAATATCGAGCTGCGCGATTACCGCCAGATCGCGGCAGAAGGCCGGGAACGTTACGATGCAATCGTGAGCGTTGGAATGGCCGAGCACGTGGGGCGCGAGCGGCTGCCGGATTACTTCGCGGCTGCGCATCGGGCGTTAAAGCCGGGCGGCGTTTTTCTTAATCAGGCGATCGGCGAGGGCGTTGTGCCCCGTCCGGATAACAGAAACGGGTCATTCATCGAACAATACGTTTTTCCAGATGGTGATATTCCACCGCTGCCAATTATGCTGCGCTCTGCGGAGACAGTCGGGTTCGAGATTCGAGATGTGGAAAATCTACGCGAGCATTATGGGTTCACCCTACGCCATTGGCTCCGCGGACTGGAAGCACATCATGCCGCAGCGCGTTCCGTTGTCGATGAAAAGACTTATCGCGTTTGGCGTCTTTACCTGGCCGGCTCTGCGCACGGATTTCGCAGCGGGCATATTGCCGTTTACCAAACGCTGTTTGCAAAGTTAGATGCGTCCGGCCGGACCCATCTGCCGCTCACCCGCGCCGATTGGTACACCCAAAATCAGGTGGTGTGACACGCAGCACACCTTAATTGTTTCTCGGCGTTGACAGCGCCCGCGTGGCTTCTATAGTCGCTACCCTCACGCTTCCATTACAGAAAAAATTTCTGCCCCGACAACGATAACGACATGCCTTCGACTGAAATCATTTTAACCGAAAACGTTCCTGGCTTGGGGGCTGAAGCTGACGTGGTCAAGGTGCGGCGCGGCTATGCACGCAATTATTTGTTGCCTCTCGGCAAGGCGCATGAGGTGACTCCGGCGAGTTTGCGCCAGCTCGATGCACTCAAGGCAAAGCGCGCCGAACGCGAGGCGCGAGAGTTGCACGAGGCTGAGGAATTGGCTCGTCGAATTGGCAAGGCGCGAATCGTGTTCACGCTGGAAATCGGTGACACCGGCAAAGCATTTGGTTCGGTCACGGCGCAAGACATCGTGAACCGTCTCAAGAACGAGCTCGGGGCAGAGATTGATCGACACAAAATCGTTCTGGAACGCCCAATCAAAGATACCGGCGAACACCAGGTCCCGATTAAGTTACATCACGATGTGACGGCTCAATTTGTTTTTCAGGTGAAATCGGCGGAAAAAAAGGCCGAAGAAGCTCCTGGCGAGCAACCTGAGAAAAAACATCGTTCGCTTTTCCGAAGAAAAAAAGAGACCTAAATAAATGGCGACTCAACCGTCCTCGCGGACTGCTGAGAAGCCTCGTGGAGAATCGGGCAATGGGCCCGGCCGAGGCTGGCCAGAAAAAAATGGCGGTCTGCGCGGCGGGCAGTCACTCACATCTTCTTCGCAGGATATTCACCGTACGCCGCCGAACAGCGTCGAAGCGGAGCAGGGCGTCCTCGGCTCGATGCTCATCTCACCGCGCGACACCATTGGAGAATGCGTCGAAAAAATTAACGAGGAATATTTTTATGTCCCCGCGCACCAAACCATCTACACCGTGCTGGTGGAGCTTTGGAATGCCGGCCAGGCGATCGACCTGATTACGTTTACACAAGTGCTTCGCGACAGGAACCTGCTTGAGAGCCTGGGCGGCGCCTCCTTCGTCACCGGCCTCTTCACGTTCGTGCCAACGGCAGCAAACGTTCAGTACTACCTAGATATCGTCCGCGACAAGTACATCCTCCGTGAGATTATCGCTGCCGCGACTGAGAGCGTTCGGCGCGCTTACGAGGAACAGGACGAGGTGAATAATCTCCTCGACGAGGTGGAGCAAAGAATCTTCGCCGTCGGCGAAGACCGCTTCAAAGGCCAGATGCTCTCGATGAAGGATCAGGTGATGGAAGCGATCGAATCGATCGAGAAGCTCTACGAACGCAAAGGCGGAATTACCGGAATCTCAACTGGCTTCGCCGAATTTGATCGCATGACGAGCGGAATGCACGGCGCGGAAATGATTGTCATCGCAGCCCGGCCAAGCATGGGAAAAACTGCGCTGGTCATGAATATTGCGGAGCACGTCGCGGTCCAGGAAAAACTTCCGGTAGGGGTGTTCAGCCTGGAGATGAGTAGCCAGCAACTTGTACAAAGACTGCTTTGCTCACGCGCTCGCGTTAATTTACAAAAAGTGCGCGATGGATTTCTGGCCGAGCGCGATTTTCCGAGCCTGACGGCCGCGGCATCGAAGTTGGCCGAAGCGAAGATTTTTATCGATGACAGCGCCGGTCTAAGCATTTTGGAGCTGCGAGCAAAGGCGCGCAGGCTCAGGGCCCAGCACGACGTTCAACTGCTCATCGTCGATTATTTGCAACTTCTAAGATCGACATCCCGGCGCGCGCAGGACAATCGACAGCTTGAGATTTCCGAGATCTCCGCGGGCATAAAAGGCCTGGCGAAAGAGCTGAAGATCCCGATCATAGTCGTGGCGCAATTGAACCGTCAACCGGAAGCGCGTTCCGGCGGCAAACCGCGCTTGAGCGATCTGCGCGAATCCGGCTCGATCGAGCAGGATGCCGATTTGGTCGGCTTACTTGTTAGGCCGGAAATTTATGAGGAGGATGAGGAAGCGCGCGCGGAGAAAGCCGGCGAAGCCGAATTGATTATCGCGAAACAGCGCAATGGTCCGGTGGGCGAAATTCCGCTGACGTTCCTGAAGGAATTCACCCGCTTTGAAACTCGCGCGCGCAATGTGAGCGAGCCGGAAGAAGCGTTTTAAGTAGAGATCGAAGCGTTCAAACGGCGAACCAATCGTCCGCTTGAACGGTTGAAACACTTACGACTCAACGCGGCGACAGCGATTCCGCTGCATCGATCACGTGCTGCGCGTCGATACCGCGCTCTTTCATTACTTCAGCGCCGGGCGCGCTCAGTCCAAATTCGTGCAGCCCGACTACTTTACCATCGAGGCCGACGTACTGGTACCAAATTTCCGTCACCCCGGCTTCAATTGCGACGCGTTTCCGGCATTCGTTAGGCAAAACTTCTTCGCGGTATTTTTGTGGCTGGCGATTGAAGCGCTCGAAGCATGGCATGGAAACTACGCGTACACCGTTGCCGAGTTCTTTCGCTGCGGCGAGCGCATGCTGTAATTCGCTCCCGCATGACATGATGATCAGATCGAGTTTGCCTTTCTCCTTCTGCGCGATGTAACCGCCACGCGCGGCTCCTTCGCGGCGCAACTTTGGATCGATATCGCTCAACATCGGAACGGTCTGACGCGTAAGCGCGAGGAGGGTAGGCCCATCCGTTCGTTGCATTGCGGCGACAAATGCGCCTGCGGTTTCTTCCGGATCGGCGGGGCGAATCACGTCGATGTTGGGCATCAAACGAACCGAGCTCACCGTCTCCACCGGTTGATGGGTTGGGCCGTCTTCGCCGACGCCGATCGAGTCATGGGTAAAAATGTAAATGTTCGGCAAACGCGCGAGCGCACCGAGCCGAATCGAGGCGCGGCAATAGTCAGTGAAGACCATGAAGGTCGCACCGGAGGCGCGAAAAAGTCCATGGTACGAAATGCCGTTCAAAATCGCGCACATCCCATGTTCGCGAATCCCGAACCGGATGTTGCGCCCGCCGGGCGTGTCGCTCGTGAAATCGCCGCCGTCATTGATGTAGTTCATTGTCGATCCATGCAGATCGGCGCTGCCGCTGGTGAGCAACGGCATTGCTTGCGCGATTGGTTGCAATACTTCGCCACCAGCTTTTCGCGTGGCCAGTTTCGCGTCCGACGGAAACGCGGGGATTTTGGATAAAAGATCGGCCGGCACTTCTTTCTCAATCCCGTCATCAAGCATTTTTGCGAGGCCGGGGTTCTTCTTGCGCCACTCGCTGTAAATTTTTTCCCAGCGCTCGTAATCAGCGAGCAGCTGCTTTTTGTGTTCGGCAAAGTAATCGTACACATCCTGCGAGACGAAATAATGTTCCTCAGGCAATCCCAGCGCTTTGCGCGCTGCATCAACGTATTTCGCGCCCGCTTCCCCATGTGCTTTGTAAGTCCCTTCGACTTCTGGGACGCCCTTGCCGATGAGCGTATGCGCGATGATGTATTGTGGTTTCCCGTTGTCACGCTCTTTGGCGACGTTCAATGCATCGAGAAACTGTTGCATGTCCTCACCGTCGATTTCCTGAACGTCGAACCCGTAGGCTCGAAGACGTTGGCCAGTGTCTTCGCTCTGGGTTGCTTTCGCCGGCGCATCGAGCGTAACGCCGTTGGAATCGTAAATCAGGATCAAGTTATCGAGGCCCCAATGACCAGCGAGCGCACATGCCTCGGAAGCAACGCCTTCCTGCATATCGCCGTCACTGCACAAACAGAAGACGTGATGATTAAAAATCGTGTGCTCGTTCGTGTTGAAGCGCGCCGCCGCCATTTTCGAGGCCGCCGCAATGCCGACTGCATTCCCGACTCCCTGCCCAAGAGGTCCCGTGGTGCATTCTACCCCGGGCGTGTGGCCGAATTCAGGGTGCCCCGGCGTTTTAGAATGCAGTTGCCGGAAACGCTTGATTTCCGACATCGGTAAATCATAGCCGCTCATGTGCAGCCAGGCGTACAAAAACATGCTACCGTGCCCGCCTGAGAGGACGAAGTAATCGCGATTGATCCAGCGCGGCTTGTCCGGATTATATTTTAAAGCATACCCATAAAGCACGGCACCCATCTCGGCGCAGCCAAGCGGAAGCCCGAGGTGACCAGATTTCGAAGCCTGCACGGCGTCCATACACAAACCGCGTGCTTCGTTTGCCGCCTGAGAGAGAATTTTGATATTTAGACTCATGGAAAAGAAAGGAAGATTTTAGATTTCGGATGAAGGATTGAAAGGCGCGAATCTCTATATGGCGGAACATTTGCATTCGACAATGTATTTTCCGCCGCTGAAGTATCACGCGCTGCTAAGGCCGAAAGTCCAAAGGCTGCTCCACCTGTGAATCCGCCATCGCTCCTGCAAGTTGTCGAGCGGCTCGAACGTCTTGCAGGCAAATTGCCTTCCAGAATTCAAAAAGCCGTTCTCGGCGAGCTTACGCCGCTCAAGCAATTATTTCTCCAGCAGCGCCCACCGCGTTTTCTTTTTTCCGGTTCAGCTAAAATATCGGCAAGGGAAATTATCGATGCACTTTTCGGTCAGACGGACTCCACCGAGGCGGATGATGCCGCCGTACCTTTTTACCGCTGGTTCGATATCAGCTTTGCCGAACGAGGAAAGATCTCGGTCCTCGACGCGCGCGGTGCTGATGATTCAGCTGCCATCCAGATCCAGGACGAACTCAAATATTGCCCTGCCGATATCATTTTTTTCCTCAGCGGCGACCAGACCGGGCGGGAACAGGAGCAACGCGATCTCGCTGATTTAGACAGGTATCTTGCCTGGAATAAACAGCTGGAAACCGACGCCAAGATAATTGAAATCATTATGCCGTCTGTGGAAATGGCCGGTGCGTGCGATCACAGCGAACTAACCGTATCGCGTCAGGGATACGCAGTTCGATCAAATCTTGCAGGGCGCGCAGCCTTTTTGGAGACGCTAAGATTAATTCCTGCCGGTGATGACCGGACACTTGCGCTGATCCCTCCGGAATCGCAACGCCTCATGTCGACCCTGGCCTGCGAATTGCCGAATGAGACGCGGATGGAAATAATCAGGATATCGAGAAATCGCGAGGCGCAGTACGAAGTGGCGAAGCTTTTGATAAAATCTGCGACCGCTGTTTCTGCAGCGATCGGCGCTCAACCGATCCCGCTGGCCGATTTGCCGATTCTGACCAGCTTACAGCTGACAATGGTCGCTGGAATTATGCATGTGAGCGGTCGTGAGTTGAGCCTGCGCGCGGCTGCAGAATTTGTGGGGGCGCTCGGTGCGAATGTTGGCGCGGCGATGCTTCTACGAGAAGGCACCCGCGTGATCCTGAAATTCCTTCCCGGGTGGGGAAATGTCGTCTGCGGACTAATGGCAGGAACAGGCACTTATGCGATTGGCCGGGCCGCAAGCGTATTTTTTATCGAAGGCGTTTCCTTGAGAGATGCGCGGAGAATCTATCGCGCGGGTCGCAAAACTCGCGCGCGTCCAGCTCTGCCGGCTAGTGATAGGGCCAACGCTAAAAGAGGCTAATCTCTCGTCTCCGTGATTGTTGAGGAAGTTGTTGAATAACTTGTGAATAAAATCCTCTATCGAAAGCGTTTCGTTCAGAATATTTTGTGAACAAACACATCACGTTCATTGGACGGTTGAGACGCGTGTCGATGCTTGTATGAAGCTTTCGGATTTACGAACGACGCTTCAAGAGATACACGTTTCGCCGGTCAAGACTCTCGGGCAAAATTTCCTACACGATCAAAATCTCGCTCGATGGATTGTCGACCAAGCTAAGATAACCTCGGACGATTACGTGGTGGAGATCGGGCCTGGACTGGGCGCTCTGACGAAGCTGGCGCTTGAGAGAGGTGCACGTGTCTTCGCGATCGAAAAAGACACACGGCTCGCTAATTTTTTGCGCGAACGCCTCGCTCATCCACAACTTGAAGTGCTGAACACAGATGCACTTGATTTCGATGCTCACGTTCTTTTTTCGCAGCGCGCCGTGAAATTGCTTGCCAATCTTCCATACAACATTTCAAGTCAATTGCTCCTGAAGTTTTTGAAATATCCCAGTCCGATCTCATTGTGGTTGTTAATGTTACAAAAAGAGATGGCGTTACGGCTTTCAGCTTTACCGTCCACGCGTAATTACGGAGCGCTTACCTTGCACGTGCAATTACATCATCGCGTCGAATATTTGCGCGCGATTCCAGCAAATGTTTTTTTCCCACGGCCTGATGTCGATTCTGCACTCGTGCGAATCATGCCGCGCGACGCCCGCGAGTTACCCGAACGCGATGATGAGTTGCTAATGAAGCTGATTCGATGTGGCTTTTCTCAAAGAAGAAAGCAGTTGCAGAAATTGCTACGCGCCTACGTCGCAGATTGGAGGGATGTCTCCTCCAATCTGGGTTTCAATCCCAAGGCCAGAGCAGAAGAGTTGTCGCTGGTTCAGTGGATTGGCTTGGCAAATTACATCGCACCGGCCATTCGCCCCGAGACTCACGCGATCAAGGAGGAACAGTTCCCAGTGGTCGATAAAATGGATCGAGTTTTACGCTATGCAGGCCGCTCCGAAGTGCATGGGGATAACTTGTATCATCGCGCTGTCCATATCTTTATTTTCAACGAGGCAGCCGACCTTTATCTTCAACAACGGTCTCGCTGGAAAGATCGATATCCGCTTCTGTGGGACTCGAGCGCGGCCGGTCACGTCAGCGATGCGGAAAATTACGACGAAGCGGCGAAACGCGAGTTGGAGGAAGAACTAGGCATAAATGTTCCGCTTGAAAAGCTTCTCAAGATTTCCGCCTCGCCGCAGACCGACCGGGAGTTTATCTGGCTCTATCGAGGACAATTGCACGGCAATATTAAGCCAAACCGCAGTGAACTCGAGAGCGGTGCTTTTGTCGCCACGGCGACCGTGGATGGCTGGGCCGCGAAACGACCAGAGGATTTCGCGCCTGGATTCCTGCAATGCTGGCAAGCTTATCGCCGAAGATAAGCGTTTAACCTTATCTGAAGCCCACAAATTTGCGCTTAGGCAGGCGGCGCATCGCTGCGCGCCGGAACTCGCGCGCCGCACGCCTCGCCGCCTTCTTCCCCCCATAGATGCTGTCGCTAAACATCTTCGTTACTACTTTGGTTCCGCGAAGAAAATGGACCTGAAAACCGTGCGTCTGCTTCTTCGCGCGCGATTTTGTGTCAATACGGCGGATGTTCGCTTCCGAATCGGGGTTGGGACGTCTTCGCATAAGAAACAGTTAAGTTAACGAGAACCTATCTTAACAACGAAAGGAATCAATGAATCTGGGTCGACCTAACTGCGCCCGCCTCCAATTTTTCCGGCGACGGCAGGTTCCAAGGACGCCATTTTTTATCGTATTCCTTGGCAGGTAACAATGCGTAACAAGGACGCCGCTTTGCCCTCAGCCACGTTACCACCTTTACCAGGTTTGCTTCCGCCATCGTCGTGCAACCAGTCGTGGGCCGATTCACACCGCGCCGAATATGAAAAAAAATTGCGCTGCCAGCGCCAGGAACCGGTGGATCCGAATTGTGCCGGATTTCAACGAGCCAGTGATAGGCAAAATCGCCCGAGCGCATTTTTTCGTGCGTGTAATTATCCGGAGGACGCTTTGGATCAATTACGATATGCCGATTGTAATTTGCCGATCGGGGGTCATCGCTCCATACGTCCGCTTCCGTTACTTGGTGATACGGGTAATCGCCCCCGGGAGGCAAATGCGAATCGTAACCAAAAACTTCGCCGATCTCGAAAACTCCCGCAGGTGCTCGTCCATCGCGTTCTTTCTTTCGAAGTCCCTGCTCATTCTGCCCAGCTAGCCCCGTTCCCCACGCGACGCCATTTTTTCCAAACAATACCGGGAAAGATCCAGCCACGGGCGACCAATCGCCACCGCGCAAGCGCTCAAATAATCGTAACTCGCCGCGCAATGAATTCCAGGTTGGCGCGATCCCTAGGATGAGCTGCGTGCAATCGTCCGGAACGCCGTCGGCATGCGCATTACTCGCGAGCAACATCAGGGAGCAGATCAATGAACAGTGAAAGATCGACACAGGCATTTCAGACTACTGCGAGCTGAGTTGGTCCAGCGCAACTGCTTTTCGTGCTTCAATTCTACATCCGAAGGCCCGACACACGGCGATACTTGTATAGAAGCGCTGCAGATGATCTGAGCGCTCAACGTTTCGGTTTATTCTCATATGAAAATATCACTCTTATTCGGAACAGCGTTTGCCATCCTGGGTGTGGCCGCCACTCCCGTGTTCGCCCAAACCCAGACTACAACCAGCACCGGCGGCGGCGCCTATGTTCAAACCAGCAAGCTGATCGGCACAAAGGTCAAGGCATCGCAAGGCGAAGACATCGGCGTAATTAAGGACGTTGTGCTCGACCGCAATACAGGGTGCATGGCTTACACGGTTCTCTCTGCCGGCGGCGGTGGCACTCGTGCCACTGGGCAAGCAAAAACCGTTGCCGTTCCATGGACGGTTTATTCTCCCTCATCCGATCCAAGCATTTTAATGGTTCGCGTTGAGCGGGACAGGATTTATAACGCACCTGAGTTCGATTATGCGCGCATCGATGAGTACGGGACCACTGGTTACATTAACAACATCTACTCTTATTACGGTGTCAGTCCTCAGGCTGGAGTTGGAGTAAGCGGCGGCGTTTCCGGCACTGCGACGACCACTGGTGCAACCGGGGCGACTACGGGTGCCGCGAGCCCGACAGCCCCGGCTTCACCGGCCGCGACGTCCCCTCCCACGGGAACTGCGTCACCAAGAGCAACGGCTTCGCCTCGTGCGACCTCCTCTCCGAGGGGAGCCGCTTCCCCAAGAGGAACCACCTCGCCTCGTGCGACCTATTCCCCGACGGGAGCTGCTTCCCCTGGAGCGACTGCTTCACCGGGCGCAGGTGCGGAGAGAACTGCTTCACCAGGCGCAACTGCGGCACCAACGTCACCCGGAGCGACCAGAGGCAGAACCAGAGCCAGCGTGACACCGCCCGCTGCACCCGGCCAGACTGAGACAGCGTCTCCGAGCGAGACTGGAGAAAGACCATCGGAAACCACAACTGGTTCAACCGAAGGCAAGAAATCTTCTCGTCATCATCGAACTGAAGGCAGCTCTACGACCGAACCAAGCGCAACCCCGCAATCGCCCGAGGAACAAGAATAACGAAGGTTCTTGGAGCGAAATAATTCAGGAAGATCGCGAAACCGCAGGAACGAGAGCGTGTTCTACGGTTTCTTTGGAATGCGAGGCTAAACCTTCATTACGTCTGCGGTTTCCACTGCAGCCGTGTCTGCGGGAAGATATTTCGCACCGATGATCCAAGCCAGGCCGGAGGCAAAGATTATTCCGGACACAAATAGAAACGCTACATGCATGCTTGTATGACCTCCGATGTAACCAAACAGCCAAAATGCCTGAACGTCGACTAACGCGTGGATGACGAAAATGTTTACGGCAAATGCCGTCGCGCGCACAGTCGGCAGCGAGACGTTGGCCAGCGCCGTGTTTGAAGGACCTGTGTTCAAGAACAAGAAAAAGATTGCGAGGAACATCGCGACCCACGCCGCGGGAAACGGAATGTAAAGGGTCGCAATGAAGAGCGGACATGCTATCAGCATCCCGATTCCCGAGACCCAGAAATAGGAACCAGCGAAACGCGGACGCAACTTATCGGCGATAACTCCGCCCAGAAGCGTCGAGATCAGACCAGCAACTACAGTAATCAGTCCGAAGATGGTCCTGCTCATGGCTGGGCTTTGATTTCGATAAACCAGATACGCCGATACCCAATATCCCAAACCGCCGGTTACAAAAGTCATCAATGTTTGTGCGATGCAGTTGATGAGATAAGAGCGCGTGCGGAAAAGCCTCAGGTAATTCCTCAGGCTCCGGCGCGGCGATTCTTGGAGCACGTGGTGTGCAGTGACGCGCGGGTCGCGTTGCCAAAAACAGAGCAGGCCTAGCAGCAAACCAGGCGGCGCCACGAGATAAAATGCCCAGCGCCAGCCGAGGTGAGCACCGATCACGCCGCCGATGACATAGCCCAACGCGCTGCCGACGGGAATGGCGGCGCAAAAAATCGCCATGATCCGGCCGCGTATTTCGATTGGGAAAAGATCGGACAAGATTGTCGGTGCAGCCGGGCCGTAGCCGCCTTCGCCAATTCCAACGCAAACTCGAGTCGCAAAGAGAATAGCGAACGTCGCTGCCAAACCGGAGCCGCCGCTGGCCACGCTCCACAAGATCACAGCGGAACCGACGATGATCCATCGCGAGAACCGATCGGCGAGCAAGCCGAGAATCGGTGCGCTGATCATGTAAGTTACGAAAAACGCGTCGCCGAGGAGACCGGTCTTCGTCATGGCGTTTACGTCGTTAGGCGCAAAAAAACTGGCGCGAATATCAGGCTCGAGCGCAGCCAGAATTTGCCGATCGATATAATTAAACAGATTGATCCCGAGCAGGAGCAAAAGCGCACCGTTCGCGCCGCTAATCGATTTCTTCATGCCACTTTCCACCGCCAGTTGGCGATTGCAGATGGCCACGCGTTAATTGTAAATGATAAACAATGGCTTCCATGTCCGCCGCTGAGCGCACGCTGCATATCATTGCGGGGCCACCGCTGCGCTGCCTTTATCGTGTCACGGCACACGGGCTAAGAAACTTACCCAGCGGCGGATTTCTTCTCCTGCCCAATCATATTACCTGGGTGGATGCCATCGTGCTGCAACTTGCGTGTCCACGCCCGATTCGCTACATCATCGACCAGGAATTTTATCGCAAACCGATCCTGCATCCGTTTTTGCGCCTAGTGGGCTGTATTCCGATTGATGCGCGACATTCGCATTCCGCCATTCGCGCCGCGACGGAAAAAATCGCTCAAGGCGAGATTGTTTGCCTTTTTCCCGAAGGCCAGTTGGAGCGCGCTGGAACGCTATTGCGCTTGCAACGCGGTTATGAACTGATCGCTCGGTATGCTAACGCGCCGGTCGTTCCAGCCTGGCTGGACCAACTCTGGGGCTCGATCTTCTCATTCCAAGGCGGAAAATTCTTCACAAAATTTCCACAGCGGATCCCCTACCCCGTAACCATTGCCTTCGGCAAACCGCTCAAAGCCGAGGCCGCCAATATTCCGACCGTGCGCGAAGAATTGCTCAAGCTCGGCGAATTTTGTTTCAGCCGCCGGCCGTCGTTGGACCGTCATCTGGCCGAAGAATGCGTGCGCGGACTGAAGCGTAAACCGTTCGCGACTGCGGTGATCGACGGAATCGATCATACTAAACTGAGCCGGGCAAAGTTGCTCGGCGCAGCGGCAGCACTGAGCCGCCATCTTCGAAAAGAATTTCCCGACGAACGAATCGCCATCGTTCTACCCGCCAGCAAGGGATCAATGCTGGCCAATCTGGCTGTAACGCTGGCCGGCAAAGTTCCTATCGATCTTAATTTCACGATCGGACGCGCGGCGAATGAATCCTGCTGCAAGCGTGCCAACCTGCGGGTTGCAATTTCAGCCACGCAATTCATGGAACGACTCAAAGATTTTCCGTGGCCGGAACACGTTTTGAAGTTGGATGAACTGATGCCGCGGATGAAACGTCAAATCATTCCCTGGTGGATGATGTCGATTCTGGTTCCGACGCGTTTGCTTTTGCGGCTTTTGAAAATTCCAAACGAGGGCGGACACGCCGAAGCAGTCTTGCTTTTTACCAGCGGAACCACCGGAGAACCAAAAGGCGTTGTGATCAGCCACCGCAATGTCGTTGGAAATGTATCGCAGTTTCGGCAATTGCTGGACGCGACGAAACACGACGCCATCCTCGCGTCACTGCCTTTTTTTCACACCTTCGGATCGACTGTCACGCTTTGGTATCCTCTCATCGAAGGGGTGCGCATTGTCACTTACCCAAACCCGCTGGAAGCCGCGAAGAACGCGGCGTTGATCGAACGATATAAGTTAACGCTGTTGCTGGCGACGCCCACTTTTCTGCGCGGTTACTTGCGCAAAGCCGAACCGGACAAGCTTCGCAGCTTGCGCCTGGTCATCACCGGTGCGGAAAAACTGCCGCTTGATCTCGCGAAAAATTTTGAGGAACGCTTTAACCAGAGAGTGTTTGAAGGCTACGGGCTCACCGAAACTTCGCCCGTGGTAAGCGTAAATCTGCCGGAGCCGCGACCGACCAAACCAGGCGAACAAGTGCAACCATCGAGTCGTTTGGGCTCGGTTGGCAAAATGGCGCCCGGCATCGCCGCGGAAATTCGCGAACCGGAAACGGACCATAAACTTTCGCTGCACGAAACTGGGATGCTTTGGCTGCGGGGAGTAAACATTTTCGAAGGTTATCTGCTCGATCCCGAACGAACGGCAGAAGTCTTGCGCGACGGCTGGCTGAAAACAGGCGATCTCGGGCGGTTTGACGAGGACGGCTTTCTTTACATCGAAGGACGTCTGTCGCGTTTTTCAAAGATCGGTGGCGAAATGGTGCCGCACGAAGCAATCGAAAGCAAAATTGTCGATGTCCTCAGCTTGTCCGGAAGAGATGAGCGCCCGATTGCCGTCATGGGGGTGCAGGACGAAGCCAAAGGCGAAGCGCTCGTCCTGCTCAGTGCCGTAGATATCGATCTTGCGGAGCTGCGCAAAAAACTTCACGAAGCAGGTGTCCCGAACCTGTGGGTCCCCAGACGCGTCCAGCGCGTCGATTCAATCCCGGTCCTCGCCTCCGGCAAACTCGATCTAAAAAAATGCAGAGAGCTCGTGGAGAAGAAAGATTAGTGCAAGACCGCGATTGCAACTCGGGCACAAATTAGCGCGTCCGCTGAGCGGTGAGTTCAGACGCTGGTGAGATCGTCCGTTTTGGGCCAATCCCAAGAAATTTGAGACTTGGACCAAGCGCGCTGAAAGCGGCGGCAGCCAGAGCCTTGTGTCCTTGAACTGAGGGATGCCACGCGTCTGCGGGGTTGATCAACTCCAGGCGACTAAAATTCACCTTTGCCAAGGCATCGGAATATTGCACCTGAACATTAGGCCGGTCTTTTATCTGCTGATCCAGACTGCTGACCATCAATCGCATTTCGCCGTTCAGCATTAAACTAAGCCGGACCATGTTCTTCTGATAAGGCGGCTTCAGAGATTCGAAACTGCGATTGCCGCTTTCGAAATACGGATAGAGCGCTGGATTCCTCGCGTGAAGCGCCTCTGCCTTTCGCCGCGCTTGAAAAAATGTGTCGAGATTCGCAAGTCCGAAGACGACGATCGCCACCTTGTGATTCTCCATTTTTGCGCGATCGATCAGCTCCTGCAGTGGCTCAGTGTAATTTTGTCGAAACTGCATTGCGATTTCTTGCAAGCGCTCCTCGGGATGCTCCCGTTCGTTCGACGAAAGCCCTTCCACCCAATCAAGGTTATTATGTCCAATCCAAATCATGATCAGGTCTGGAAATCTTTTGTTGCGCAGGATTTGACGCGCTTGCCCAGACAGATTGCGCGTTCGGACGATCCTTCTGCGCATGCCTTCGCTTGCTCGGCTCGGCGCAACCAACGCGCCAGCACCATTGTACTCCATCGCAACAAGTGGTGTGAAAGTTTCCAATCTTTCGTACACACTCCAGATGCTTGCTGGATCAGGATCGGTATCGAGAAACCAGTTTTTCCGACGTTGGGTTCTGGCTCGCCAAAACAAGCTGATGGGCGACGATATATGGAAATGTTGTGTTAGACTGTCGCCCATCATCGCCACATGCGGCAATTGGCGCAGCAGTTCGGCTCGGTCGATCCTGCCTTGTCGGTACTCCAGATAATCGTTGTAGAATGGAGACGAAGCTTGTGAAACCCGCTGGAGATAATCCGGGGTTTTCGCGGTCGGAGGATCGCTCGCCACTCGATCGAACAAAAAGATCAAATCGACCAGGTTGGCTGCCATCTGTTCACCCATCACGACCGGAAATGGCCGCGGCGGATTTGCAAATTCTTCAGTGCCTTGGACAGGCACCGCAGTCAAGAATACAAAGGCCCCGGCGAGGAAGACAAATCGCGTAGGTGAGAACATCTCACATCAGATTCGAAACGGGCAGCCAAATTGCGGTTATCGCTCCAATTTGCTTTGGTCGTTTCCCTCCAGCAAATTTGTCGATCAATTCGCATTTTGTGCGCTCATTCTTCCGTTCTGTTGCCAATCGCATTGCAGCGCTGTCGATGAAATTACTATTTGGTTACTCGTCACATGTTCGGGTAATCGGGCAGGAAAAGACGAATCGCGATGGCGGATTTCTTTTGGCGGCAAATCACATCAGTCATTTCGATCCCTTCATCATTTCCTCGGTCGTGCGGCGAAAGATCGACTGGATGGCAATGGCGGAGTTTTTCCCGCTTCCAGTGCTCGGATTTCTTTTGCGAGCGGTCGATGCATTCCCGGCAGACCGAGATCGCGCCGATCGGAAGACGATCCGCTCCGCGATCCAGCGGCTCAAACAGGGCCGGATTGTTGGCCTTTTTCCCGAGGGCGGCATTCGTGACGGAGCGCGCTCGCTGCTTAAGGGCGCGCCGTTGCGACCGGGAGCATCGACGCTGGCGCACATCTCTCGAGTTCCGATTCTGCCGTGCGTGATAATCGGCAGCGACCGCCTCTATTCAAAGAAAAACTGGCTGCCGCTGCGACGCACCCCGATCTGGATCGCATTCGGCAATCCGATTCCGCATTTTCCGAATTTGGAGAAGTCTGCCGCGCGAGCCTGTATCGACCGCGAACTGGCTGCGGCATTCAAAATTCTATACACTGAGTTGCGCGAAGAGTTTTCGCTCACACCTGACGATTTGCCGCATCCGCCGCGTGAACGAATGGGTTTCGATGCACCGAAAAGTCCTCCTAATTTCGGTCATCCGCTCCGGCGTGTGGCTGCGACAACGATTGATTCGCTCATGTGCGCGTCGATGAACCTGGTGCAGTCACGGCACCGCTTGCATGCACGCAGCCGCGATGAAATGGAGCGCTACGTAACGGAATGCGAGAAGCTCACCGCGCACGATTTTTACGCCGTCCCGCGCAATGGCGGACCCCCGAGTGACATCGGCGACGGCATGACGCTCATTTGGCGCAGTCCGATCAGTACCGAATTTCCGGCGAACAACACCGTTCGCGCAGATCTTTTCCGATGTACGCGCGGTTGGAACGCACCGACAGTGCTGATGCTACACGCGCTCATGTCGGCAACTCACATTGGATATCGTCGCTGGGCTGCCCACTTTAACGGCCTCGGATGGAACGCGTGTTTCATACATCTGCCGTATCATTATTCTCGGGTGCCGTGCGGCTACTGGAATGGCGAACTGGCAATCACGGCCGACCTCATTCGCAACGCAGAGGGGCTGCGTCAGGGAGTGATCGAGGTACGGCAATTAATAGCAGCGTTGCGCGACCGCGGTTGCCGCGAATTTGGCGTGCTCGGGACCAGCTACGGCGGCTGGATCGGTGCGCTCCTCGCGATGGTCGAGCGCGATTTCCGCTTCGTTGCATTGATGGCGCCGATCGTAAACGTCGAGCATGCAATCTGGGAAAATCCGGGCGCGCGTTTTATGCGACGCGAACTGCGCCGAGCGAAGATTGAGCCGTCGCTCGTGGCACGTCATTTTCATCTGAGCTCGCCGATGCACAATCAACCGCTGTGCAATGGTGACCGCGTCTTATTTGTCGCGGGCGAATTCGACTTGATTTCGCGACCAGCAGATGTTGAGAGAATTCAGCAGCAATGGCACGGATCGGAGCTTCTCCGCGTGCGACAGGGACATTTCGGCTACCGTATGTTGCGCGAAACGATCGCGCGCCTGAAAGAGCGCGGTCTCTAATCGAGCCAGTCCATCGCGGCGAGGATACGACGGAGTTCAGCATCCTCGATAGACAGAGCGGGCAGCCATTCGCCGATCGGTTCGCGTTTCCACCACGATCGATCGCCAATCGGTGAGAATCGATAACGGTAAAGCCGCGCGCGGATGTAATGGGGCGGCGCGTTGGGAAACGGATTATTGGCGAGGAGCGAGAGCGTGCCCCGATCGTTGTATAGAAGTTTCCAGACGAAATGCAGAGTCCACGGATATTCGGCGGGTGACGCCATGGCCGCGAACCAGATTTGCCAATCGATTCGGGGTTGATACGGCGCTACGAACGGCGGCCGCCGGTTTGGATCACCTGGTTTCGCTTTGAATTCGTATTCCTTCCATTTCGTATCGGCGGTGATCAACGCGTCATCGGTTCCCTCAAAAATAATTTCGGGGCGTTCGCGACCGACCGTCCCGAAGGCTCCGTAGGTGTTTACGAGATCGAAGGGATCATATGAATAATTCATCAGCTGCCGGCCGGAAACCAGATTGAGCACGGGCGCAATGCTCAGATAAATAACCAATATCGACAGCGCGATCGCGATTGTGTTGTTGAGGCGTGATGGTTCCGATTCTTGAGCTGCTTGTTCGGCGCGCCTAACGAGGGACGCCGGAAGAAAGCGACGAAGAAACGTGTCATCGAAGCAGGCGAGGAACGGAATGATGGTGACATAGTTCAAAAACGAGAGGTTGCCGCTTATGATCAGAACAATCTGAAAACTGACCAGGAGGATACCCGCAATATGCCGCGCGGTGCGCGGATCAAACGAGAACCACGGCACGACCAATTCGATAAAGTGGTTCCAAGCGGTCCCGAATTTGTGAAACCAGTGCGGGGCAAAATGCAGATAGCGACTGATCGGATTGGGAATCGGCTGGGTTTCGTAGTGGTAGTAAAGGCAAGTTAGATCGCCCCAGCATTGGTCGCCGCGCAGTTTGATCAAGCCTGCGCCGATCATGATGCGAAAACCGAGCCAGCGAAAAAGCCAGATGACGAGCACCGGCGGCCGGCATTTCGGAAACGGGCGGCCGTCAATAAGGGGACAAAGAAAGATCGATAAGAACCCGGTTTCAAGCAGCTGAATTTCCCATCCGTAACCGTACCAAATTTGGCCAACGTGCACGATCGACATGTACATCGCCCAGAGAATGGCGAGGAGGACGGCGTTGGCGTATCCAGCCAGAACAATAAGCGACAAACCGAAACCGAACCATGCAAAGATCAACAATGCGTGGTCGGAGATTCCGAACCAGAAAAACGTCGGCACTTGCAGCATGCCGGCCATTCCCGAACCAAGCTGGGTGTGGATTGAAGCGAGAAAGTGATTTGCGGGCGTGAGGCCATGTTCACCGATCAACGGAACGAGTTGTTGCGCAGCTATGAGAAATGCAACCGCGTAAACAAACCCGAGCAGGCGAAGAATGACAAAGCGTGTCAACCAATAGGAATTTCCGCGCCCAAAAAGGTTTCCGAGAAAACTCTCCTGATTCATCGCAAAGACGCAGCACAACGTCCAACGGCCAACATCCAACGTCGAATAAATTTCGGACTAACGACGTCTCCGATCGGAGACCGTGCGAGCTACGTGCAATCGGAAATATCCCGACAACGAAAAATCTAAAACGATCCTGCCAGGGGGGAGAATTGAACTCCCGACCAAGGGCTTATGAGTCCCCTGCTCTACCGCTGAGCTACCCTGGCGTTGCGGCGAAAAGGTTCAACGG
>QHOQ01000095.1:17377-20159 GCA_003219355.1 Verrucomicrobiota bacterium | reverse complement strand
CTAGATCCGAGCTCACCTTTTACACACGCAATGGCGAACTGTTCGCAAAAGTGTGCACATGGATCACACTGATCGTAATTGGTGGGACGGTCTTACTGCGCGGATGGCGCAGTTGGCGTGGTGGATCGCGCGTTCCACCGCGCGAGGTTAAGCATGGCACGAAAGGCGCGTGATTTCGGCATCGAGCAAGGGACTGCTCGATCCACCTCGCGAGAATCCCCTCCGTGTGGTACAACTCGCGCACATGGCTGTCGAACTGCCAGTTGATCATTTGCACGAGCTTTGGCCGGAGAAGTTTCGCCGCGCGCGGGTCGCTGCATTACTTCATCCAGCATCAGTTTCGGCAAAGCTTGATCACACGTCGCATGTTCTTGAGCAGCATAACGGCGATCTATTTCACCTTGCTGCGTTCTTCGGTCCGCAACACGGTTTCCGTGGCGAGACACAAGACAATATGGTGGAATGGAAAAGCTACGAGCACTCGCGGCTCGGCATTCCGATCTACAGTCTCTACGGCGAACACCGCGAGCCAACCGCGGAGATGCTGCAAAATATCGACCTTCTCCTTGTTGATCTTCAAGATATCGGCGCGCGCTATTACACTTTCATTTGGACGGTGTATCTCTGCATTCGCGCCTGCGAGAAAGCAGGCGTTCATGTTCTGGTCCTTGATCGACCAAATCCGATCAACGGCGTTACAACCGAAGGACCAGGTCTCGATCCGGAATACCGATCGTTTGTCGGCTTACATTCGATTCCGGTGCGGCATGGCCGCACGATAGGCGAATTGGCACGCCAATTCCGAGACGAAGCATTCCCCGATTGTAGCCTGTCGATCTTGCCGATGAAAAACTGGGAGCGCGCGATGTGGTTCGATCAAACCGGCCTTCGTTGGGTCATGCCGTCGCCGAATATGCCGACGCTCGACACCGCCACGGTTTATCCCGGAATGTGCTTGGTCGAGGGTACAAATATCTCCGAAGGTCGAGGCACGACGCGGCCATTTGAAATTTTCGGCGCGCCATTCATCGATGCGGCCGTGCTTTGTCATGGGCTAAACGATTTGAAGCTGCCGGGCGTTTATTTTCGCGAAACCTATTTTCAGCCGACTTTTCACAAGTTCGCCGGCGAACTATGTCGCGGCGCCCAACTACATGTAATTGACCGTAAAACTTTTTGTCCGTTTATGACGGGAGTGGAAATCATCAATTATATTCGGAAGATTTACTCCGAACGATTTCAGTGGAAGCAACCGCCCTACGAATACGAATGGAAACATCTCCCCATCGAAGTTTTAATCGGCGGCCCAATCGCCTCGATTTTCGGCGATTAACTGTCGGCGTGGTTGTTCTCGCCGGGTCATTGTCGATCTTGCCCGAAATTCGTGCGGACATTCCGTGGCCGGAGGTGGTGCAACGTCTTGCCTATGAAAATGAGAAACTGGCGCAGCGCCCGCAAGGTCACAATGGCGAGTACTTCGTCGTCTGCACTCTCTATTACACTCCGATGGAATCGGGTTTCACTTTTGAGCGCGGATTCGACGCGACACCGATAACGCGCCCCGGATTGCATGGACACACTTATCCGCGCGATTTTCTTCGCTCGGTCAAGAAGGAAGGTTTTGGCCGTCTGCGTGAGCCGGTCAACGGCCACCATTACATTCGCTACAACGGCGGAGATTCATTTGCTTTTGGATCGAACCCGAGTGGTGGCGGTGGCACTCTCGTTGCGCGCTTCTCCGCGGCTGCAAAACCGGGCCAGAGCGGGTTGCGTCGCGGTATAGCCATTGAAACGCCTTCGTCTACTGTGCGCGAAGTTTTTGGTAGCACGCGTTGGAAAATTGTCGATACCGGCGGCGGTCTGCGACGGTGGCAAATCGATTGTTATTATGGTGAAGATGAACCGCTTGGTCCCGGCCGCTTCATGGCCCGGCCACGCGGGACTACCTTTGAGTACGCCTATTCCAACGCGCGAATCGAGAAATGAAATGACGTGAACTCCTTCATAGTTCGGCTCAATTTCCACGGCGATCTTCCTTTTTTTCTCGGATCCAAAAGACGACGTGAAGTTATCGAACGCCGGTTAACGGAAAAAACGTCGGTAAAGGATGTGATCGAGTCGTGCGGCGTGCCACATCCGGAGGCTGATCTCATCCTGGTCAACGGGCAGCCGGTCGATTTTTATCATACACTCAGAGCGAATGTGGATGTTGATGTCTATCCGGCGGGATTTTCGCCAACGTTTTTTACGAATAAACGATTACAAATAACTCATTCCATTAAGTTTCTGGCTGATGGCCATCTGGGGCGGTTATCCCGGAGTCTCCGTCTGCTCGGCTTGGATGTCGCTTATTTCAATGCCGCTGAAGATCGGCAATTATTAGAGACCATGCAGCGCGAGAATCGAGCACTTCTTACCCGCGACCGGCGTTTGCTGATGCATGCCGTTGTGCAAAACGGCTATTATCCGCGATCTCAATATGCGACAGAACAAACTATCGAGGTAATCCGTCGCTTTGATCTTCTCCGCTTGATCGCTCCGTTCACACGTTGCCTCCGTTGCAATGCGCGACTCGAGAAAGTTGGCAAAGCTGAAGTAATGGAGAAGCTAAAGCCTCTCACAAAAATCTATTACGAAGAGTTCCGACGCTGTTCGGGGTGCGGGCAAATTTACTGGCCCGGATCGCATTTCTCGAAACTCCAAAAACGGATCGGAGAACTGCACGCGCAGTTTTCGAAGAGCGCAGCCTAATTGATTCTTGTTACCGGCTCGGCGCCTTGTT
>QHOQ01000095.1:11619-17351 GCA_003219355.1 Verrucomicrobiota bacterium | reverse complement strand
GTCTGGATTTTTGTAGGGCAACCGCGGATTCACTCGTATCGTCGGCCAGTTCCTAAAATGAGGTTCGCGTGTCGTCACGCCACGATCGTGGCGATTTTCCTCAGCATCCAATTTGCTACGCCGCTGCAAGCTTACGCGCCGCTTGGGCATGAGATCGTTGGGGCGATCGCTGATGAGCGACTGGCGAACACGCCCACTGCGGCGAAGATCAGAACGTTGCTTAATGGAATGACATTGGAAAAAGCGGCTGTTATTCCGGACGAGATCAAAGGTTGGGACAAAAAGGGCGTGGATGATCGAAAGGCTTTTCATTACTCCGCGCATCCGCAAATCGACAAGCAGTTGCGCGACTTTTGGCGCGCGAACCAGCCGACTCACGACATGAACTCAACGATGCCTTCGCATCATTGGTTTCACTACACAGACGTCCCGGTTGTGCGCACGGAAAAATACGCGGAAGGTAACGCTGGCCGCAGTAAATGGGACGTGGTGCACATGATTCCCTACTGTATTGACGTACTCCGGGGGCGACTGCCAGAGACAAACGAACGCAGGATCACCAAACAAGTCGCGGTCATTTTGCTCGCGCATTACGTCGCAGATATTCACCAGCCGCTCCACGTCGGCGCCGAGTATTTCGACGCTCAAGGTCACCCAGCCGATCCCGACAAAGACCCGTCAGCCTTTGGCGACGAAGGCGGAAATATATTTACGTTGCAACTGAGCGATGAGCCGCCGCGTGGTCGTGGTGTGCACAAGAAAAAACTCCACATGTTTTGGGACAATGATGCGGTAAACGCACTTTTCCCGGAAGCGCTGAACACGCTGCCGAAAAGTGAACACCAGCAGCAAATCGATCTCGCCAAAAAACAATTCGTTCACGAACTGGTCACCCATGAACCCAGGAACTGGCGGGTGCCGGCAAATCTCGACATCAGGAAATATGCAGAAGCCTGGGCAGACGAAATTTTGCCGGTTGCGTGCGAGGCACATGAGCGATTGCAATTTACAAACGTGCATCCACTGCACGAAGAAGATCGCGTTGTAGCGACTGGTGAAGCCGAGGAAAAACCTATGCCAGACCATTTGGCTTACCGCACTTGGGCGGTGAATGTCGTGCGCGAGGAACTGCACAAAGCCGGTTGGCGTCTTGCCGACCTACTCGAAAGAACTCTTAGATGAGGTCGGGCGTTCTCATCCCGAGCGAAATAATTAAGACGTGCGGATTTTGAAAAAAAAAATCGCGCCGAAATTTCTTCGGCGCGATCATGAGTTGAGATTTCTTAGATCGAATCTATACGACGATTAGGTCTCGGTTTTCTTTGCCTGTGCAGATTTCCTGCACTCCGCTTTTAGTTGCGCGAACTGCTCGGCCGAAAGAATTCCCTTTGCCTGTTTGAGGAATGTTCTGCGGCTTTCCTTTGTGCAGCCGGCCTTCATGCAGTCGGCTTGCCAGGCTTCGATTTTGGTCTTTTGATCCGGAGTGAGATTCAGCGCTGCCAAATCGGCGCATGCCGTTTTCTCAGTATTCGACACGCCTTTTGCACAACACGCTTTATCCCCTGCGAAGGCGCTGGACGCGATGAGCATCGCGGCCGCAACTAATGCTGAAACTGTAATTTTGATCATGGTGAATGCTGAGACACGCATATGCCGTAGGCCGTTCAATCATTCCGCATCTCCAAATATGACTGGCGTGGAGTCATTCCAGCGCTAGAAGAAGATCGGCAATGACCGCAAAGCTCGAACCTGTCAGGCCGGTCGAACTCTCGGAAATAGAAGAAGCACGTGGGCGGATCGCAGCGACTATCGTGCGCACACCGATGATTCGTTTGGAGCTCGGACCGGACCATCCGGATATACGGCTCAAGCTGGAGAACCTGCAACCGATCAATGCTTACAAACTACGTGGAGCTGCCAACGCCGTGGCGATGCTCTCCGAGCCCGAGCGCAAGCGTGGCGTCTGGACTATCAGCGCAGGAAATGCTGGACAGGGTGTCGCGTATGCTGCGCGAGAAGCGGGTGTCTCGTGTACCGTTGTCGTGATCGAGACCGCGCCCGAATCGAAGCTCGAGCGAATGCGTGCGCTCGGCGCGAAATTACTGCCCGTCCCGTACGACGTTGCTTGGAAAGCCCTCGAGGAACGTTCGTTCCCCGAAGCCGAAGGAACGTTTGTGCACCCGTTCGATGATCACAATTTCATCGCCGGCCATGGAACGATGGGTCTCGAGATTCTTGAAGACGCGCCCGACGCGAGAGCGGTGATCGCCAGCATAGGAGGCGGCGGGCTTATTACTGGAGTCGGCAGCGCGATCAAAGCGCTTAAGCCCGTGATCAAAGTCTTCGGCGTCGAGCCGGAGACGGCCGCGCCCGCATCGCTTTCGTTTGAAAAAGGATCGCCGCAAGTGTTCGAGAACTGGAAAGCGTCATTCGTCGATGGCGCTGGTGGCCAAAGCATGTTCCCGCGGATGTGGGATCGGATGAAACCGGTCGTCGACGATTATATCGTGGTCAGTTTGGATGAAACGAAGAAAGCGATGCGTTTGATGGCGGAGAAAGCGCGGATTATTTCCGAAGGCGCGGGCGCACTGCCGGTCGCAGCTGCATTGACCGGAAGAGCGGGCAAGGGTCCGATTGTCGCCATCATCTCGGGCGGTAATATCGACCTTAAGAAATTCTGTGAACTGATCGGCGTTAGCGCTAGCTGAGGAAATAAAGCTGACCGGCCTTAACAACCGTGAATCAGTTCGGCGGAATATTCCACCGGATCCTGGCGAAAATAGCGCTGTAGTTCCGCGTACAGTTTCGGATGACGAGTGCGGAGTGCGCAAGGTCGCTCAAAAAAAGCCTCGGTCGAGACTGCGAAAAACTCAGCGGGATTCGTGGCGCCGTAGGTATCGAGAAGGGTCGGAATTCCAGTCTCCTCGGCAGCGCGCAACGACGCGAATTCGATTCGCATCACTTCCTGCCATGATAACTGCTGATCGCGTGTCTCCAGTGCAGGCGCTCCATCCTCTGCGTAATTCTCGTAGTCAAGTTGGTGAGCAAACTCATGTAGGACAACGTTCTTGCCATCGGAGGGATCAGCTGCGCCGGATTTGGCTGCGTCCCACGCCAGGACGAGGGCGTCCAGCCAACGACCGGTCTCACCCAGGCGGGCTATTTTCCCCTCTTGCCACACATGACCGTGAACGTGCCGTCTCTCCTCCGCGACGTATATCGAGGGGTAAACGAGGATGGTGAGCAGACGTGGGAAGTAGTCGGTCTTGCGATGCAGCAGGAGAAGGCAAGCCTGTGCTGCGATAGTGACGCGCACCTCATCTGTGATCTCCAAGCCATCGCAACCTTCGAAGCGCTTTTCGGCGAGAAAAACCTGGATATGACCGAGTAACTCAGCTTGGTCATTGGCAGAGAGCCGACGGAAGAACGGAACATGGCGCTCCAAAGTTTCCAGCCAGCACTTCGGAAAATGCCTCGCTTGCAGGCGCTGCCGTCGCCGCTGCTTCAGTAACGCAAAGATCACGAGAAAATGTAAATGCGCGCTTGGCCTGAACAAATGCGAGCAGATGACATCTCACGTAAAAAGGATCGCTAGCTTGCGCAGCAAGAGAGTCCCTGATTTCCGTCTCGTGTTCTGTTGCGGGTTCGGCTATAATTTTCACACCAGAGGAGGTCTCAAAAATCCAATGAACACAATCTCAATTTCCCGACGGAAGTTTGCTCACTTGTTAGCTGCCGGCGCAGCAGCTGCTGTCGCTAGGCCGGCAATTTCATTTGCAAGACAACCTGAGCACGCGACCGGAACTGCCGGCATCGTGCGCTTGAGCGCGAACGAAAATCCGTACGGCCCTTCGCTAAAAGCGCATCAAGCAATGCAGAATTCGTTTGATGTGTGCTGCCGTTATCCCGATGAAGCAAACAACGTGTTAATCCAAGGCTTGGCGAAGCTCAACGGCGTTAGCCCCGATCAAATTGTGCTTGGTGACGGTTCGAGCGAGATTTTGAAACTTGGCGCCGAGACTTTCACTGGACCGACCCAAGGCAAACTCATCGCCGCCGATCCAACTTTCGAAGCAATTCTTGAATATGCGAAAGCCAATGGCGCGGACGTCGTCAAAGTTCCGCTGACGAGCAGCTTTGCTCACGATCTGCCAAAAATGTCGGCTGCGGCGAAGAACGGGCTGATTTATATCTGCAACCCGAACAATCCGACCGCCAGCATTACGCCAAAGAATGATCTGCGCGAATTTATCGCAAACACTCCGCGCGAAACGATGATCATCGTGGACGAAGCTTACTTTCATTACGCCGACAGTCCCGATTATGAAACCATGATCCCGCTGGTCAAAGATCATCCGAACCTGATCGTTGCGCGGACATTCTCAAAAATTTACGGCATGGCTGGCCTGCGCTGCGGTTATTGCGTTGCGCAACCAGAAACAATTAAGCGGATGCATCCGTTTCAAATGTGGGACAGCGTAAACATCATGGCCCTGGCCGCCGCAACGGCCAGCCTGGACGATGTCGATCAAGTCCCAAACGGCCAGCGTCTGAACAGCGAAGCGAAAACATTCGTAACCGGCGAGCTGGATAAAATGGGCTACAAAACAATTCGATCGCAAGCCAACTTCATCATGTTCGACTGTAAGCGTCCGGTCGTGCCGCTCATTCAGGCGTTGAAACAGCGCAACGTGCACGTTGGCCGATTGTTCCCGGCACTCCCAAACTACATGCGCGTGACCATCGGCAAGAAATCTGAGATGGAGGCTTTTCTGTCGGCGTTTCGCCAGGTAGCAGCCTGAATGCGTCAAGCAGCGTCCAAGGACGTTTCTCTGTTTTCACGGTCGTCCATCAGTAAATAGCTTTTCTATTTTCACAAAATTGACCGCACCATTTGCATCGACGCAGATGTCTAGAGTTCGCAGACTTTGCCTTCGAGGACTTCTAGCGGTGGCGTTAAAAGAACCGCCGCGCAAAGAAACACGAAAACCGCTGCGGCACCTGTCCACTCCCAAAAACCTAAATGCCAGAAAACGGAATGCCGCAGCGCATTGCGAATCGGCAAGGCCCACGAGGGTTTCGGGCGCGTAAGCAGCAACAAGCATTCACTAGATAAAACTCCGACCAACGGCAACAGCGTCACGAACGACCATGTCCAAAACAATCGCGCTGCAAACACGCTTTGCCGACGGCTTTTCCACGCGCACCAGCAGCCACACAACATTCCCGCCGCGAGAAATGTGGCAGATGAACGGGCGAGAAATTCGTGCAGCCGCCAAACTCGGAACACACCGTGCGTGTGCTGCGGCACAACAAGACACGTACAAACCAGTGCGACAATTCCCGCAATAAAAGCGCCGTAACTCGCGGATGCAACGCGTGGCGAGACCATTTTCAGATGGCACTGGAGATATCCGGCGAACGGAAGCATAAACAGTCCCGAGAGTGCTATCCCGCAACCGGGTAGCCAATAATGGCCCGGGTTGTCGCGCGGCGAGAGCAGGTTGGAAATAACGCGATAACGCCAATCGTAACTTTGCGGAAACATCAGCGCACTCGCGCAAAGCGTGCCGAAAAACGAAAGAAAAATCAGTCCTAGCAAGACGCACAGAACCGGTTTTCGATAAAGCTTGGACAAGGTCAGGCCTCCGGTTGCGCCAGCGCGGTCCGCTCCCGCAAGAGTCGCTTCCCTTTGTCGGCGCTCGCCTCAGGAGATTGGTGGCGGATGCCGC
>QHOQ01000095.1:0-11459 GCA_003219355.1 Verrucomicrobiota bacterium | reverse complement strand
TCAACTCGGATACGCTGGCCTTCGTGAAATTTGCCCTCGAGAATGTCGAGACTGAGCGGATCGAGAATTTCTTTTTGGATCGTGCGTCTGAGCGGGCGGGCGCCGTATACCGGATCGTATCCTTCGCGAGCGAGCAGTTCCTTGGCCGAATCGGAGAGGTCGAGTGTGATTTTCTGTTGCTCGAGTCGTTTCGTTAGGCGGCCAAGCTGAATTTCGACGATCTTCTTTAAGTCATCTTCGCTCAAGCGATCGAAAATGATGATCTCATCGACGCGATTGAGAAATTCAGGCCGAAAATGTTGTCGTAATGCATCCATCACAAGACGCGAGCGCGCTTCGCGTGATTCTTCCTCGGTGATGAATTGCGAACCGATGTTCGAGGTCATAATGATGACTGTATTCTTGAAATCGACCGTCCTCCCCTGCCCGTCCGTGATCCGGCCATCGTCGAGCACTTGCAGCAATACATTGAAAACGTCGTGATGCGCTTTCTCGATTTCGTCGAAGAGCACGACTGAATACGGCTTGCGCCGGACCGCTTCGGAAAGCTGTCCGCCTTCTTCGTAACCGACGTAACCCGGCGGAGCGCCGATTAGGCGCGCGACCGTGTGCTTTTCCATGTACTCGCTCATGTCGATTCGGATCATGGCGTTCTCGTCGTCGAACAAAAATTCGGCGAGCGCGCGGCTCAGTTCCGTTTTCCCAACGCCAGTTGGTCCGAGAAAAATGAACGAGCCGATCGGGCGATTTTCGTCCTGCAAACCGGCGCGAGCACGGCGGACGGCATTTGAAACGGCAACAATGGCTGCACGTTGACCGACAACCCGCCGGATCAAGCGCTCTTCCATCTTGACCAGTTTTTGCCGCTCGCCTTCTTGCAATCGCGAGACCGGAATGTGCGTCCAGCTTGAGACTACTTCGGCAATGTCGTCTTCCGTCACCTCTTCGCGCAGCAACGTTGATTTTCCACCTTTATCTTCCTTGGCTGTTGCATCGGCGAGTTTCTTTTCCAGCTCCGGAATGCGTCCGTATTGAATCTCGCTCGCTTTAGCCAATTCGCCGCGGCGCTGCGCCCGCTCGAGTTCAGTACGCAATTGATCGAGTTCTTCCTTCCATTTTCGTTGTTCTTCAAGCACAGCCTTTTCCTTCTGCCATTCCGCTTTCAGCGCGGAGGATTTCTCCTTTAATTCGGCGAGCTCTTTTTCGAGTTTCTTTAAGCGTTCCTTGCTAGCTGGATCTTTTTCTTTCTTAAGTGCTTGTCGCTCCATTTCGTGCTGCATGATCTGGCGTTCGATCACGTCGATCTCTGTCGGCATGGAGTCGAGCTCAATCTTCAACCGCGACGCTGCTTCATCGATCAGATCGACAGCTTTATCCGGAAGGAACCGATCGCTGATATAGCGATGCGAGAGCACCGCGGCTGCAACGAGCGCAGCATCCGTGATGCGCACGCCGTGATGCACTTCGTAGCGTTCCTTTAGCCCGCGCAAAATCGCGATGGTATCCTCAACGCTCGGCTCATCGACCATCACCGGTTGAAACCGGCGTTCGAGCGCTGCGTCCTTCTCGATATATTTGCGGTATTCATCGAGCGTTGTCGCGCCGATGGTGCGCAATTCACCACGCGCAAGCTGGGGCTTTAACAAATTGGATGCGTCCACCGAGCCTTCCGCCGCGCCCGCGCCCACGATGGTGTGCAGCTCGTCGATAAACAAAATGACCTGGCCCTGCGAATCGGTCACCTCTTTCAAGAACGCTTTTAAACGGTCTTCAAATTCGCCACGGAATTTTGCGCCGGCCACCATCGCGCCGATGTCCATCGCGATAATCCGTTTTTGTTTCAACGAATCAGGCACGTCGCCGCTGATGATTCGCCGCGCGAGGCCTTCCACAATCGCAGTTTTCCCGACGCCCGGGTCCCCAATGAGCACCGGATTATTTTTCGTCCGGCGCGACAGGACCTGCATGATGCGCCTGATTTCATTGTCGCGTCCAATAACCGGATCAATCTTGCCGCGCCGCGCAAGCTCGGTCAGATCGCGTCCGTATTTCTCGAGGGTTTGATATTTGCCTTCGGGATTTTGATCGGTCACCCGTTGGGAACCCCGCACCTGCTGGAGTGCTTGCATTAGCTTGTCGCGGGTGACACCGAAATTTTTGAGCAATTTGGCAGCGGGAACATTGGCGCCTGTGAGCGCGAGCAGATAATGTTCTGCGCTCGTGAATTCATCCTTCAATTTCGACATTTCCTTTTCCGCGCCATCCAGCACGCTGCGGAGCTCGTTTGCCAGTCGAAGATCGAAAGCCGCGCCGTGGACTTTCGGACGGCGCTCTAACTCAGAACGTAAACCATCACGCAATTGGTTCGCGTTGATTCCAACTTTCTCGAGCAGTGGTCGCGTTATTCCGTCGGTTTGATCGAGAAGAGCAGAAAGAAAATGCTCATTGGCGATTTCCTGGTGGTTAGACTGAGAAGCAAGATCCTGCGCCGCTTGCAGCGCCTCCTGCATTTTCTGCGTGAACTTGTCGATACGCATAAATCACCATCAGCCATCGCTCCGCGAGCATCAAACGCACTTTTGGGCAAAGACTCGCGCGAGCAAACTTGCAGCAGCTCATTGCAGCTTCAACGCTCCCCGAGTATCAGTCTTGGCGATGAGCGCGGAAGAAAAATGGATTGGGCGCAGAGCGCTGGCGCTTTTGCGACCGGGCGCTTTCCGACGTTACATCGTTGGCTCTGCCATTTCTGACACGGGGACATGGATGCAGGTCATGGCGCAGGGATGGGTCATGAGCACGCTCACAAACAAGGCGATCCTTCTGGGCATGGCCAATTTCGCGGCCGGGATTCCTACTCTCGCACTTACCATGTACGGCGGTTCCGTGGCCGATCGATTTGATAAGCGAAAAATTCTGATCGCAACGCAAATTGCGCAGATTTTGCTTGCCGTCGGACTAGGCTGGCTCGTTCTCGCCGGCCGAATTCAGATCTGGCATATCCTTTGTTTTGCCGCGCTGCTTGGGATTTCGATTGCGTTTGAGATGCCGGCAATTTCCGCGCTCGTGCCTGAGCTTGTCCGTCGCGATGAAATTGCGGCGGCAGTCGCGATGGACCGCTCTGTTTTTCACGGCTCACGCCTGGTAGGACCATCGCTCGCTGGTTTGTTCGTCGGCTGGTGGGGCGCGGCTTCGGCTTTCTTCGCGAACGCATTTTCCTTTTTGGCGCTGATCATCGCGCTGATTTCGCTGCCACCGCGAGTAAAGGGAACTGCAGAAGAGGAAGAGCAACGGCGCAGTGGCATCATGGAGGGTTTTCGCTACGTCCGATCGGACCGGACTATTTTGTCGATGATCGCCCTCATCGCGTGCACAACGATTTTCGTTTTTCCAACGATCTCTGTGATGCTGCCGCTTTACGTACGTAACATTTTACAGCTCGGTCCGCGCGAGCTCGGGTGGTTAATGGCGGTTTCGGGTACCGGCGCATTTTCAGGTTCGCTCGGCCTGCTTACGATCGCGCGAGACAAACGACTAAAGTTCATGAGCGGTAATGTGCTGGGCATCGCGCTCGGCATGTTTTTCATGTCGCGTTCGCACGGTTTTCTTCTCACTGCTTGCTCCATGGGAATACTGGCGATTGCGCTTTCCATGAACTTCGGTCTCGCCAACACGATCGTGCAGGAGCACGCGCCTCCTGAATTGCGCGGCCGGGTCTCCGCTGTTTTCGGGTTGAGTTTCTTTGGCTTAATGCCGATCGCCGGCCTCGTCGTCACGGGATTTTCCGATTTGGTTGGAATGCGCTTTGCGCTCGCAGTTGCATCGGTGATTTATGGTATCACCGCGTTCGCTGTTTTGAGCCTTGCTGGTCGGCACGTTTGCGACCGCCCGATTGCGCCAACGCCTGAACCGGAACTCACGTCAGTGGCGTGACCGCTGTTTAGGCTAATGATTGCCTTTTCCACCTGTTGGAACTCCGGACGCCATAATGCTGGCGACACAATGCTGCGCGAAATCAAGAGCAAGCTCGGGTTCGAGTTGATTGAGTTGGGCCATGGTATTCGCATCTCGCTCATGCCGGGAATCCAAAAGATGTTCGATGCCGGCGAAGTTCGCTTCAGCAGTCTGCACAACTTTTGTCCGTTGCCGGTCGAAGTCATGGCTGCTTCACCCGACTGCTATCAATTTTCCGCTGTTTACCCCCAAGAACGCGAGCGCGCGATCAAGCAAACGTTCCAAACAATTGATTTTGCTGCGCGCCTGGGCGCGCCCTTTGTCGTGTTGCATTTGGGTGCAGTCAACATGAAACCCATCACCGATCCACTGATCGAACTGGCGAAGGCCGGGAAATACCTGTCACGCAAATATGTCCGCCTGAAGTTAAGAGCCGTG
This sequence comes from Verrucomicrobiota bacterium, assembly GCA_003219355.1. Classification (GTDB taxonomy): domain Bacteria; phylum Verrucomicrobiota; class Verrucomicrobiia; order Chthoniobacterales; family UBA10450; genus Udaeobacter. The sequence goes on along the minus strand of QHOQ01000095.1, from coordinate 7,070 downwards.
CAAAAACGTGAGAGAAATGCAGCGACTTACCTGCAGCGCGTGAAGGATTGCCTTCGCCGTGTGATCGATTACGCCACTTCGAAAAACGTCAGGCTGGGGCTTGAAAACCGACGCGGCTATGAAGAGATTCCGACCGAACGCGAATTGCCGGGACTACTCGGCGAAATGGACTCGCCGCAGATTGGCTACTGGCATGACTTCGGTCACGCTCAAATCAAAGAAAACTTGGCGTTTCTCGATCATGCCGATTGGCTGCGCTTGATCGGCCCGTTCACGTTCGGGTGCCATCTGCAGGACTGCATCTGGCCTGCACAAGATCATCAACCGCCTTTTACAGGACATGTCAATCTTGAGAAACTTGTTCCGCTCCTTCCCTCAAACAGCGTATTTGTTTGGGAGATGAGTCCAAATAAAACACCCGACGAAATTCGACGGTCGGTAAAAATCTGGAAAGAACGCTTCGGCGAATGAAAAAAATCCTGGTCACGCTTTTTCAGCTCTCCGTCACGATCGCGCTGCTCTATTGGGTTTACCACGATCCCACAAAACGCGCGCAGATGGCTGAGGCGCTCCGCAATGCCCATTTTTCCTGGGTTGCATTTGGCATCGTTGCATACGTGGTTGTAGAAATTGCTGCTGCGTTTCGCTGGCACGTTTTACTGAAGGTCCAAGGCATTCATCTAAGTTTTTGGCGCCTGTCGGGCCTGTTTTTAATCGGCATGTTTTACAATCAGTTTCTGCCCGGCGGAACAGGCGGCGACATTATCAAGAGCTATTTTTTGCTCAAGGAAACGCCTGATAAAAAGGCGGGCGCTCTGCTGGCGGTAGTGTTCGACCGATTCATTGGCCTCGTCGCGCTCGTAATGATCACTGGAACGCTCATCAGTTTGCGCTTTGATTTCCTCTCGCAAACTCCCGAAACACGACGATTGCTTTGGCTTTTGCTTGTGCTGCTCGGCGGTTCAATCCTTGCGTTACTCTCCACCTTTGTGATCACGGGATTTAAATTATTTCATTCGTTGCCGAAAAGGTTTCCCGGTCGCGAGAAGCTGATCGAAATCTCTGCCGCCTATCATCTTTACGCCCGACATTGGCGGGCGACGCTTGTCGCGTTTGGGTCCTCCGTGGTCGCGCATCTCGCTACCTTTGCGACCTTTCTATGCGCTGCCTACGCCTTGGGCGCCGGCGTGCCGCTGGTCAATTTCTTTGCCGTAATGCCGGTTGAGCGTACGATCTCAGCGTTGCCCATTAGTTTCGCCGGCATTGGGCTTCGGGAGAAAATTTTGCAAATCATGTTGCACGGTCTTTGCGGAGTGCCGGAAGCGAAAGCGATCCTCATCGGCTCGCTCAGTTTTCTCATTATTCTCATCTGCTGCATTCCCGGCGCCATCGTCTATTTCTTTTACAAACCAAGCGGCGTAATCGCGCATGTGAAAATGCGCGAAATGCAGACAGAAGTCGCGACGCTAGGTCATGAGATCAGCGAAACAGAATAAAAATCTGGCAGGGACCAAAGCGTCCGGATTGTCGCGGCGCAAAGATCGCTCGAAACTTTTGCGGCGTCCGTTTGTCGCGGCCACTTTCGCGATGACGGCCGATGGGAAACTGACAACCAGAAATTTCTCGCCGGTTGATTTCACATCGCGTGAAGACAAGCTGCACTTGTTTCGTCAGCGTGCGCGGGCCGATGCTGTCCTGATCGGCCACAGCACGCTCAAACGCGACAATGTCCGGCTTGGTCTGCCGCAGGCAGAGTTGCGCGAGCGGAGAACGAAACGCGGACAAACCCCCTACCCCATTCGCGTGATCGTTTCCAACGAAGGAAAGATTGACAATCGATTGAAGATTTTTCAGTCAGACATTTCTCCAATCGTCATTTTTTCCACCAAGCGGATGCCGCGGAAATACCAACAAGCGTTGCGAAAAATGGCCACGGTCCATCTAGGCAATGCACAAGATGTCGATCTCGGCGCCGTGTTAAAAACGCTGCGCGATAAATACAAAGTTCGCACGGTCGCGTGCGAAGGCGGTCCAACCTTCTTTCGATCGTTGCTGGAGCGCGGTCTGGTCGATCAACTTAATCTCACCATTGCCCCTTACATGTTCGGGGGAGCTAATGCGCCGACGTTGACCGGCCTGAGCAAGGAATTTTTACCGGCCAGCGTGCACTGCGGTTTGATCGATATGCGAGTTGTCGGCAAAGAGTGTTTCCTGACCTATCGCATCAAGCACCCGCGGCGGCGTTCGAAGTAGAGCCGTCTTGACGCCGCGGCCGCCGGACGAGTTCACCGCCGCAGTTTGGACAAACCGAATTCATCTGTTCCGCGCAATTCGTGCAATATGTGCATTCGTAACTACAAATATATGCTGCTCCGCTTGGTGTGAACGGCACTCCACATTTTTCGCACGATCCCTTCAATTCTAACGCCATTTCTTTCTGCTTTCTATCTTGAACAATTTTGTCAAAACTATCGTATCTCGAATAGAAGACGCGCAACATCGCTGAACGGCGTGGGTTACCATCTTATCCCCACCTTCAAGATGCGCCACAGACTCGCCGGGTTGAACACAGTCCTCGTGCTTCTCCCGATTTCAGTTCTGGCGCAAGCCACCGTCGAGGGACGCGTGGAACTGCCAAAATCGCACTCGCCCCCCGTCATGGTGAAACGGTACGAGATTGTTACGCGTAGTGGTGGCGTTCTCTCGACTCAGCCGCCGCTGGCTGTGGTCTATCTCGTTGGGTCTTTCCCAAAACCGAGTTCACCTCCCATGAGACAGATCGCCCAAAAAGACTTGACGTTCGTTCCGTCGCTTCTGCCAGTCCAAGTTGGCACAAGGGTTGAATTTCCAAATCTGGACGATACCTACCACAGCATCTTTTCATACTCGCCGGCGAAACGGTTCGATCTCGGCCGTTATCGTCCGGAAGAAAGGCCAATCCCGTCACAAGTTTTCGACACTCCAGGATTGGTAACACTGCGCTGTGATATTCACGACCATATGCGCGGGCTCATTCTCGTTCTCGACACGCCGTATTTTGTTGTAACGGATGCTGACGGGCGATTTCGATTAAGCAAGCTTCCTTCCGGTCACTACATGCTTAAAGCATGGATCGACAGCAAGACTACGCGTGAACAGTCCGTGCAACTAACGGGCGGCGAGACGCTGCACGTTGATTTCCCATGATCCCGGCGAGTGGGCCAAGCAAACGCAGATTGGCAAGTTTCCGGACGAAATTACTGGTCGCGATGATGTTTGTTGTCTCCGCGATCACGGGTTCGGGATTTTATCTTGCTCAGCGCAATGTCACGGCGGCGGCAAAGCGCGATTTGCAGCAAAACTTTCAAGCTGAGCTTTCCTCCCTCGATAAAGTGCAGAAATTTCGTCATGCCGCGATCGCGGAACGTTGCAACGCGCTTGCGTCGCGGCCGCGAATCCACGCTGCTTTGGAAGACAACGCTCTCGATTTGCTGTATCCGAGCGCGAAGGATGAATTGCGCGACCTGATGGAAGGCGAAGGGTCACCGCCAGAGGAGGAGGCGCCTTCGGTTCACGCAAAATTCTATCGCTTTCTCGATGCGGAGGGCGCTGTCTTGCCGCCGCCGAATCCGAAAGACGTCGGCGAACTAAACCCGCAGGCGGAAGCGCAGTTGGGCTTGAAGCAATTAGTCGAAACCCAACAGATCGGTTATGCGCAGGAAAACGTTCATGTTGAGGATGAGATTGTCGATGAAATCGTAGCGGTACCGATTTTTTCGACCGAGACAGGCAATGTAATCTCGGCTCTTGTCGTCGGATTCACACCATTCGAGCTGACCGGAAAGGGCGCGAATGCGGGAATGGAAAGCGGCATTTGGGTAAACGGCCGATTGCATTTGCCAGCGCTTTCGAAGGCCGCGCAAGCTGCGCTCGGCAGCGATGTAACAAAAGCGGTCACGAATTCCGCTTCTGCGCAAAACAACTTTACCGTCTCCATAAATGGTGCGCCGCAGCTCTTGTTTTACAGGCGACTCAATCCGGATTCGCTCTTCCCGGCGGCGTACGAAATTTGCGTTTACTCGCTCGCTGATTCGATAGCTCAGCTCCATCGGCTCCGTTGGCGAATTGGCGGTGCGGGCGCGTTGCTCTTGCTTGGCGGGTTCGTAGCCAGTCAGTTCGTCGCGGCCCGGTTTGCAATACCGGTTGAAAAGCTGGCGTTGGATTCGGAAAAAAATCGCGCCCAACGAAAACGCGCCCAAACGGCGCTCGCCTCGACCAGGAAGAAATTGAGAAGGTCGACAAGATATTCGGCGGATGCTTCTCATCAGTTGAAAAGTCCGGTCACCGTTCTTCGCGCAGGTCTCGAGGGATTGCTCGGCCGCGAAGATTTTAAGCCTGAAATTTACGAGGAGCTATCCGCGCTCCTTCACCAAACTCACCGATTGACTGGCGTGATCGATGACTTGCTTCTCCTGGCGCGTATGGACGCAGGTCATCTCGAGATCGAATCGGGACCGGTGAATCTCAGTCAGCTGATCGATGAATGGCTCGATGATCTTGGCGCGCTACCCGATTCACCCGATGTGAAGATCGAGAAAAAATTTCCAGCCGATTTATATATCGCCGGCGAAAAACCTTATACATCGCTCATCGTGCAAAATCTTCTCGAGAATGCGCGAAAGTACAATCAACCGAGGGGCCTCATTCGAGTTACCGCACACAAGGAGAAAGGCAAAGTTGTACTGACAATCGGCAACACCGGCCGGTCGATCGCACCCAACACACAGGAACACATCTTCGAGCGATTCCATCATGCCGGCACCAGGTCAGAAGTTTCCGGTCATGGGCTCGGTTTGAATTTGGCGCGTAAACTCGTCCGATTGCACGGCGGCGATTTGCGGCTGGTGCGCTCAGAAGACAATTGGACCGAGTTCGAGGCGCGTTTTCTCATTGCGAAACAAACGCCGGACGGCGCATCTCAAACCACATGAAGCTGCTGCGGGTGCTCAGCTTTTGTTTGATCGCCTCCACAGCACGCGCGCTTGAGGTCGAAGATTTTTTCGACCGACTCGATAACACGCTCACCATCGCTGCATTCGAGGACAATCTTCGCGCGCGATTAAGCGGCACTATTGACCTTGAAGCGTATCATTTCCAGCAACCAGCCCCTGGACTCATCGACAGCAAGATCGATAATCTCTTCAATCCGCGGCTGACATTCTTCCTCGACGCCCAAGCCGGATCGCAGATTTATTTTTTTGCTCAGTCGCGGGTGGATCGCGGGTTCGACCCAAGCGCTCGCGGCGCTCAAGTGCGCCTCGATGAATATGCGCTTCGTTTTACGCCATGGGATGACGGGCGTTTCAATTTGCAGGTGGGCAAGTTCGCCACCGTGGTGGGCAATTTCGTCAAGCGACATTTGTCGTGGGAAAATCCGTTCGTTGACGCGCCGCTCGTTTATGAAAACATCACTCCGATAAATGACAAAGAAGCACCTGACTCGCCGCTGGATTTCGTTCGCAGATTTGAACCGGCAAGTAAGTACGAATTTAATCCGGTGATTTGGGGGCCAAGTTACGCCAGCGGTATTTCTATCTCGGGACGACTTGGCCGATTTGATTACGCGGCCGAAATGAAAAACGCATCCCTCTCTTCGCGTCCGGAATCATGGAACGTCACAGAGACCGATTTCGATCATCCGACCTTCAGTGGACGCGTCGGTTTCCGGCCAAATCAGATCTGGAACTTTGGCTTATCAGCGAGCGACGGCCCATATTTTCGGTCTGAAGCAGAACAGACGTTACCGCCAGGACGCAGTATCGGCGATTACCGGGAACTTGTTCTCGGGCAGGATGTCAGCTTCGCCTGGCATCATTTGCAATTGTGGGCGGAATTTTACGAAGCCCGATTTGAAGTGCCGCGCGTGGGCGACGCGGATACATTCGCTTACTATCTTGAGGCAAAATATAAATTCACGCCGCAACTCTTCGGCGCGCTCCGTTGGAACCAGCAGCTTTTCGACAATGTCCCCGACGGCACAGGTGGTCAACTTCACTGGGGCCAGGATCTCGGGCGCATTGACGTGGCCGCAGGCTACCGTTTTACGTCGCATACGCAGTTGAAGCTGCAATATAGCTTTCAACACGAAACCTCCGGCCCACGCGATGATAACCACTTGGTCGCAGCACAATTGACCGTACGCTTCTGAGCCTGATTTCTTTAAAAGTCATGCGCATCCTTGTTGTTGAAGATGAAGTTAGATTAGCGCGGCAAATTGCTTCAGCGCTGACAGAAGCCGGACATGATCCAATTATCGTCCATGATGGCGAAAGAGCTTTGGATAAAGCGATGGAGACGCCCTTTGATTTAATCGTGCTCGATATCCGTTTGCCCCGGATGGACGGACTCGATGTCTTACGGCATCTGCGTTCACAACATGTTCCGAGCCGTGTTATCGTGCTCACTGCTCGTGGCGAGGTCAGGGATCGGGTAACTGGGCTGCGGCTTGGCGCGGATGATTATTTACCCAAGCCTTTTGCCATGTCAGAATTAGTGGCGCGCGCAAACGCGCTAGGGCGACGTTATCCGGAAGAACCAGCACTTAACCTGCGAGTGGGCGATCTCGCGTTCGATCTTGCGAATCATGTGGTGCATCGCGGCACACGGCGAATCGAGCTGTCCGCACGCGAGTCGATGTTGCTGAAGGTGCTCATGCGGGAGCCGGGACGCGTCTTTACTCGCACCGAATTGTGCGAACGCGTCTGGGAACACGAGCACGAATATGACACGAAGCTCGTGGAAGTTTTCATCGGAAGATTGCGAAAAAAAATCGGTGATCCTCCGTTGATTCATACGGCGCGCTACGTCGGCTACACAATTCGCGAGTCGCCATAAGAATTCTAGCTCCTGGGCTGGAGGCTCTCTCTTGCGGTTCGCCAAAGTAACAACAGCGTTACTCTTCCCAGCTAGCGTGCGAGGAAGATCGTTCCGATTCTACGGGCATGAAAACAAACGGCGCATCCATAGCAAACGATTTTGGCAACAGCCAATATTCTCCACAGGCAGAAAAATCAGAAGAGAGAGTCAAACCA
>QHOQ01000219.1 GCA_003219355.1 Verrucomicrobiota bacterium | reverse complement strand
GCTAGCCCTTCGGTTTCACCGGCAATGTACATGACCACGCCATTCCCATTCGTCAGCTTGGCATGCATCTTCCCTTCGATCAGGGTGAGTCCCCGGCTGACGCCGCGGTAGGTGCCCGAGAAGTCCCGGAGATTATTCAGGTTATAGACTTTGCCGGTGGCCGACACCTTCTGTCCTCCCGCGCCTCCGGCACCAACACCGGAAATAGTGAAATGATGCCGCTGGCCATTGTAATACAGAGTGCCTTTTCCGGCTGCTGCCGAGCCGTAGTAGGCGGCGGTCCATTCCTGAATCCTGACAGTGGCCGCCGGCGGGGTACTCGGCGCCGTGGTCGTAGAGGCGCATCCGCCAATGAGGAATGCTGCTGCGAAACACGCGAGAGCAGGGTTGATGGGTAATTTCATACGAAGACGTATCAATTTTGTTTTCATGGTTTTGGTTTCTTCCTGGTTATTTGTTGTTAATTGTTTGTTTTCTTGCTGGGTGTCGCATCATCGAAAGTTAGCAGTCGATCTACGGATTAAAGAAAAGGCGGACGGCCCGTGCCAAGCCGCCCGCCGTGAAGGTCCTTCTGTTACTGGCCGGTGCCTTTAGCCGCGGCCTCCGCCTGAGCCATCTTTTTCGCCATCTCCGCTTTTACGGCGTCAAGATTGAAGCTCGCGCCTCGCTGCATCGGCGGGTACTCGAGGAAGGTTTGGAGTTCCTTGCCCATCACCTGCTGGACGAAGACAAAACGCCAGAATTGGAACTTGAACCAATCGAAGTATTGCTGCCCGCCTTCTTTGGTCCCGTTGTTCGGCCAGCCCTGGCGCTCGAAAGGATCGAGACGCAGGTTGATCAGATAAGGCACGTCAACATGGGTCTTCTCACCCAGCCAGCCCTGGGGCTGGTCGATGAAGCGATACTTGTAGTCGTCGATGCGAATCGCACCGACGCTGCTTTCGCCAAGATAGAAGATCTCGTGACGCGTTGACGGGCCCTTGCCGGTGATCATGGCGGTCTGATCGTAACCGTCGAGATGGTTCTTGTAGGTACGGTCACCGAGTTTCACACCTTTAAGCAACTGATTGGTGATGTCCGGGTTACCGGCCGCGGTCAGGAAGGTTGGGAACCAGTCCATGCCGGACATGATGCCGTTGCAGACCGAGTCCGCTGGGACGTGACCCGGCCAGCGCAGGATTGCCGGGACGCGGAAGCCGCCTTCCATAATCGTGCCTTTGCATTGCGCGAACGGCGTGGTCCCGCCATCGGGCCAGGTGAAGAGTTCGGTGCCGTTGTCCGTGCTGAAGACGACGATGGTGTTGTCGTCCAGGCCAAGGTCCTTGAGCTTCTGCATGACCAGACCGATGTCATCATCGAGTTGAGCCATGCCGGCTTCTTCTTCAGACCAGCCATTCTCCGAGTTGCGCATCTTCTCGTACTTATCCGAGAGATGAGTGACGATGTGCATGCGGGTCGGGTTGAGCCAGCAGAAGAACGGTTTGTCATCCTTTTTGGCTTTCTCGATGAAAGCTAAAGCGAAATCGCGGATCTCGTTATCCACGGTCTTCATCCGTTCAGGATAGAGCGTGCCGGCATCCTCAATCTTTTGTTTGCCGACCTTGCCCCAACGCGGCATATCGGTCGGGTCGTCCTTATCGGTCGCCCAGGAGTGAACCATGTTGCGCGGGCCGACCTGGTTCAACAGCTCCTGCGGGTAGTTCGGGTGCGCCGGATCTTCCATCGCGTCGAGGTGATAGAGGTAGCCAAAGAACTCGTCGAAGCCGTGGACCGTGGGCAGGAACTCATTCTTGTCGCCAAGGTGGTTCTTACCGAACTGGCCGGTGGCATATCCCTGCGCTTTTAACGCGGTGGCAATCGTGCAGGCTTCCGCCGGAATGCCGACCGACGCACCCGCCTGACCGACCGTGGTCATGCCGGTGCGGATGGGCAGTTCGCCCATGATGAAGTTCGCACGGCCCGCCGTGCAACTGGCCTCCGCGTAATAATCGGTGAAGAGCATGCCTTCCTTGGCGATCTTGTCGAGGTTCGGGGTTCGCCCGGCCATCATGCCGCGATGGTAAGCGCCGATGTTCCACATCCCGATATCATCGCCCATGATGAAAAGGATGTTCGGTTTCTTGTCTGCCGCGTAGATGACCGGCGCGAGCGCCAGCACCGCGAGCAGGACAAACGTGTATCTGAGTGTTTTCATTAGTTGAATTCTTTCCTTTGATTTGATTGCAATTTTTCTCCCAAGGTCCACGCAGCTCCCTTGCGGCGTGAGAGATCGGAAAGTGAACCTTCTCGCCGATTGGACGCGCGTTCGTCTATGGGACTTTGGTCCTACATTCGGCTGACACTGCTGGTTAAGGGCAAACAAAAGAAGTCGCGGACCGTCCGAAGACGGCCCGCGCGTTTCACATCGAAGGAATCGGCTCATTCCCGGTGGATCAAGCGGGCGGCCCCTTTTTTCGGGCCGCCCACCGTCGTTATCAATCCCAGGCTCGCGATCGACTATTGGCTCGGGTGGTCCTTGCTCATCTCCCGCACCGTATCGAGCACTTGTTCGAGGTTGTAGCTCGCCGCCAGCTGGAGCGGCGGGAAGTCGATGTAGGACATGAGTTCCTTCTGCCACAAGAGCTGGCCGATAGGCAGGAGGTTCCAGTCATACAAGTACGCCGTGCTCGGGGAGGCCAGGGCTCCGCCGGCCGCCAGCGCGCCCTTCTGTTCTGCCCCGACGTTATTCTCGAACGGATCGCGCATGATGTTCTGAATCTGAGTCCAGTGGAAGGTCGTCGCCGGATTAAGTGCAGCGAGGCCGGTCGAGCCCATCATGGTGTAGTAGAACTTCCAGTTCTTGTAGCGCACGGCCGAGGGATCGCGACCCTGGTAGTAGAAGAAGACGTCGCGATTCGACTTTTCCGACTTTCCGGTGACGTAGTCGATCTGGTTGAACCCATCGAGTTTGGTCTTCACGATGCCCTTGTATTTGCCCGCCATGATCTCTTTGTTCAGCTCATCACCCTTCAGCCCGCCGGCGATTTCCACGAACGTGGGCACCCAGTCTAACGAAGAGAACATTTCTTTGAAGATGGTGCCCGGCTTGACGACTCCCGGCCAGCGGATGACGCACGGAGCGCGCATGCCACCCTCCCAGGTCGACAGCTTCCCGGCTTTGAACGGGGTGACGCCCCCGTCCGGGAAGGTTTGAACCTCGGCACCGTTGTCGGTGGTAAAGACGACGATGGTGTTGTCGAGTTGGCCTATGTCTTCGAGCTTCTTGAGGACGAGGCCGATGTTGTCGTCCATCTGCTTCATGCCGGCTTCGTTGATACCCCA
>QHOQ01000218.1 GCA_003219355.1 Verrucomicrobiota bacterium | reverse complement strand
GTCTCCCAGCGCGGCGTGTAATCCGTCTCGGTGCGGTAGTCGCAGTTGCGGACGTTGTGCAGCGTGACCTCGTCGCCGTTAACCTCCGCCCACGCGAGTTGGGCCACGTCGGGCTGCCAATTGCCTTCGTTGCTCGGCTTGATTGTGAACCACCACGCGAGAACGACAGCAAAACCTCCCGCGACCACGCCCATCGCGCGCCAGCGACCTTTGACCAAAAACAGCACGGCCAACATTGCCAGGCCGTAGATGAGGGCGAGCGGTGAACGGAGCCATGCGATCGGCAGATCGAAGTAGAGCGCGCCTGTGGCCCAGGCAGTAGCGATGACACAGGCTAATCCGCCCAAGCCTGCCCAAATGAAGCGGACCGTCTTCCGCATCATGATCGCACCATCTCGGCGGGATTAAGCACGTCTGTGCGGTTATATCGCGCCAAGAACTGGTTTTCTGGTTACTGATCTTTCACCAACACTACGTTCGTTCCCCGCCAAATCGCGGTAAAGGAATAAGTGCGGCCCTTTTGTATCGTCAAAGTCGTTTTGAATGGAGTTTGACCGTTATTTGGACTCGCAATGGCGGACAAGACATGTCGGCCGGGTGGCAGGTAACCATCATAGGTTCGACCTTCACCAAGGTCCGCTATGTGGGCGCCGTCGACCGACAGGGTGAGGTAAAGGTCGGTGCCAAAATTCGCACCTCGCTGGACGATCCTGCCACGAGCAAGCAGGCACTGGCAAGACTGAGGATGTAGTTAGTTGGATTGTATTTTTCATGCGTGAGTTTCTTAACCGTTTTCTTGTTGTTATTGACCGATATATTCGATTGAAGTTGCTTCATTCATCACTGCTGCTTATCGAGCACTTTCGTAGCAAGATCGATCTTGCGGTTCTTCAGTTCCTGCGCCGCGCGATCGGAAACTTTTCCATCCACCCACAAGGCGAGTCCTTTGATCTCATCCTGCCCCTGGGCAAGTGCGAGTAACTCAGCCACGCGTCCCGCGGCATGCTCACTCCAGATCGCGTAATCGCAGGAAAGGGGAAAGACGAGCGTTCCATTCGTATCCCGCGCGCAGACGGCACGGCTTTCGACGTGGATAGCTCGAAGCTTCGCTTTGCTAACGTGGTAGCGGGCGAGTATTTGCGCCAGGCGCTCGAAGTAGATCGCGTCCTGCTCGGTGAGCGCCTTACAGGCATCGGCAAGAAATGCAGTTGGATCGACGCCAATATTTGAGAGCGCGTCAACCAAGATTGTCTCAGTCCAGGGCGAGTACCAAGGATGCATGAGAAGGGCGTCAGCGTCTTCGCGCGTGACACCGAGCGAAAAGAGTTTCTTACGATTAAGGATTCTTAGATCGTCGGGGGTTGAATTTACCAGTGTCTGCTGGAGTGTTTGATTAACATTCAACACGCTGATAACATCGCCGGCGGCGCCGCCGACCGCAGCCGTAGCCGCACTTACTACTAAACCCCCGCCGGCGATCGCTCGTGCATTTATTGTTAGCTGGTGCTGAAGTTCCTGATTGTAACTATACGGGCTAACGCCTAATTTCACTGCCAGAGTTGTTTTTGCTTTACTAATACCCGTGACGCTTTGGACCATGTTGCCCTCGCCTTCGGTTCTACCGCCTTTCAGCCCTTCACCAATCCTTCCAAAAAAGCGCGATGCTCCCATGGGCACGCGTTTGATTGTACCGAATGGGTCTTCCACCAGGCCGACGACACTCTGAACTTTCTGTCGGCCGGCGTTCGCCATTGCTTTGGCGAACTCATCGGTTTGGCTCATCGCGCGCAATTTGTCGATCGCATAGAGCTCGCGAATGCGCGTGCGCAAGGCGATACCAGTCGTCACCTCAAACGCGTCGTCTCCCGAGTAAAGAAAGTAGGTATTGAGCAAGCCATCGTTTTCAGCTTGTTCGCCGACGGTATGGAGTGATCCTCTCATCAAATCCTCAGGTATAAACATTTTCGTTTCGACCCGGCCGCTGGATTCGAAGGTTGGCGCCGATGGAGAGGGAGAAGGTGCACTACTGCTGGTCTGCGCTAGCGCAGTACTGGCGAATAAAGTAAGGGTAGCGATAATATACTTGGTTATCATGGGATGTGGTGACGGGGTTGTAACTGCGAAACCAATGATGATGTCCTATTGTCCGAGTAGTGAGGATGTTGAATTAGAGAGACGGGCGTTAAGTTTCAAAATCCGATGAACCCGGCGATAGCTTGCGGGTTAAGAGGTGAGCCCTGATTGCACGGCGCGATAAATTCGCTCCTGGCAGCACCGAACTGGGTGGGGTGCGCGGTGGTACATTCGGATCGAGGAAGCCAAGCGCGTGAGGCGGCTCGATCACGCGCACGCCGGCGGCACGTTGTTGTTCCGCAATCTGATCGCGAAAGGCTTGCATGCGTGTCCAATGGACTTTCGGCCGGAAATGATGTTCGGCATGGTAGCCATTGTAAAACCAGATCCAGTTGTAGAGCTTGTCGTAGCTGCTTACGCCCCAGGCCAGCGGCTCATCCGGATTACCGCCATAGTGCCGGTAGAAGCCGTTTAGGTAGGAAAGGCTGTGACCGAAATAGTAAAACGGAAGAATGAAACATATGTAACGCCAATTGAGAACGCCAAGAATGACGAAGGTGGCCACAAAGAGCGTGAGTTCCAGGACACCCCAGAAAGCTTCCCGGTGATCCTTGCGTTTCAGTTCCTTGAAAACCGTCTTCGGATCTTCTCGGAAGAAACTGAAGAAAGCGTATTTGAATGGATGCTCCGCGGCACCATCGTGGCCGTGTTTATAAATTGAAATCCAATCCACTGTCTCTCCCGTTTCATCGGGCAAGTCAGCATTCCCCTTGTGATGCTGCATGTGGATGCACTCGTAAAAAATCTGACTGAAGCCGATCGTGATCGACTCCAGGATGCTGAATAAGCGATTTAGCACCGGCGAACGGAAATAGGGATTGTGTATGAAGTTGTGGGAGATGCCATTGATGTTCCACGAGATGCTGACGGAGTAGATCAAACCGAGAATGATCATCAGCCATAGCGGAATCCGCGGAAAAAGGTAAAACATCCCGAAGAAATAAGCGCAGTGCAGAAGGGTGGCGGCGACCGGAATTGCGTCCCAGCGCGTATGGGCAAACAGTTTGGAATCAGTGGTGACTCTTTCGACGACGACGGCATTCGTTTTCATGGCGAGTGAGAATGGGGAAGGGGAATCTCGGTTTCGCGCTTAATTTCGATTTGCGCGAGCGCGGTCGTCGCAAGAAACGTGCAACCGATGAGAAGATGCGTAGTTAGCATGAGGTGTCTGTCGTGAAGTAGGGAGATTGCTATTTCGTCTCAGTCGTTAGGATGTTGAAACCGGATGCGCTCCGAGTGCGACCGCTGACTGGGACATCGCTCAGGACCAAAGTTGTCCCCGGTGTGATCAATACTCGAACGTCGGCGAGGAACCGCGGAGCTATCGCGTTGCTAGGCATTCAGGTTATCGGGATTGAGCGTTTAGTTTGAGAATGCGGTGGACCTCGGCGATGGCTTGCGGGTTAAGAGGTGAGCCGTGATTGCAGGGCGCGATAAATTCGCTCCTGGCACCATCGAGATGGCTGCTCCAGTAAGGGACGACGCCATCGCTGCTGTTGGGACTATCACC
>QHOQ01000217.1 GCA_003219355.1 Verrucomicrobiota bacterium | reverse complement strand
CCGCGCGCATCGCGAGGGTAAATCTGCCGGAAGATCAACATGTGCGGAGACGCGCTGGGAAAATCTTTATCGAATAGTTTTCTGTAGCGGCGCTCTGTGAGCGTCGCATTTATCGACCGACGGTCATAGACCGCCGCTACGATCCGTGGCTAATTTGGTGCTGCAATGACTCCCGCAGTCCGCGTCCGTTTTGCCCCCTCGCCTACTGGTTACCTCCATATTGGCGGTGCGCGTACGGCGCTTTTTAATTGGCTCTTCGCAAGACATCACGGCGGCAAATTCATTTTGCGCATCGAGGACACCGATAAAACACGCAATACCGAAGAAGCCGCCGCCGCGATCTATGAAGGATTGCGCTGGCTCGGCCTCGATTGGGACGAGGGTCCACACGCCGGCGGAGATTTGGGGCCGTATCTGCAAAGCGAGCGAACGGAGATTTACGAACGCTATCTAAAGCAACTTCAAGACGGCGGGCACATTTTCGAAGATGCGGGGGCGCTGCGATTCCGATCGCCGCGCGAGCATGTGCTTGTCGATGACATCGTCTGCGGGAAAATCGATTTCGATCTTACGAATCCTGGCACGCATCCCGACATGACGATCCGGCGGCCCGACGGCTCGTGGATTTTTCATTTCGTGAATGTGATCGACGACATCGAGATGAAGATTTCACACGTCATCCGAGGCGAAGACCACCTTTCGAACACACCGAAACATATCGAGCTTTATCGCGCACTCGGTGCTGCGCCGCCGCATTTCGCGCATATCCCGCTTATTCTGAACCGTGACGGCTCAAAGATGAGCAAGCGCGACGAAGGTGCGCGCGTGGCTAGTTACATCGAGCAAGGTTACGTGGCGGAAGCAGTGCGCAATTATCTTTGCCTGCTGGGCTGGTCGCCCAAAGACAATCGGGAAAAGATCGAGATCGATGAAGTCGTGAAGCTTTTCGAGCTGGAAAAAATCAACCGGCGGAATGCCGCGTTTGACCTCGACAAATGTTTTTGGCTGAACGGCCAATACATCGCACAAATGTCTCTCGATCGCTTCATCGAACTCGCCCGTCCATTCCTGGAAAAGGCTGATATCGAGGTGTCCGACAAAAATTACCTCCGCGCGGTGCTGTCGATTGTGAAAGAGAAGATTAAGCTTCTGAGCGATGTATCGGAATGGACTCGCTACTTTTTCATCGAAGATTACGAGTTCGACCCGGCGGCAGTCGAGAAAGTTTTTGGCAAGGCCGAAGCTGCGGAACGATTGATCGCATTACGCGACGAGTTCACCGGGATCGAGAATTGGAATCTCGAGACTCTCGAGTCGACCCTAAAAAATCTTGCCCAAAAGCTCGGTTGCAAGACCGGAGATCTTGTTCATCCAGCGCGTGTCGCAGTGAGCGGTCGCAGCGTCGGCCCCAGCCTTTATCACATGCTGGAAGTCATGGGCAAACAGCGCGTGCTGAAGCGATTTCAACGAATGATTTCACAGCTTGGAGCGGAATGAAGACGCCTTGGCGGGGCACCCGCTGTCGCGTCCGATTTTTGAGGTGCGAGTCGCAGCGACAGTGCTCCGCCGAATGAAAAAAAAGGAAGCTACAACCGAGCGTTACACGCTCGCTGACCTCGAAAATTGGCAGGAAGCGACGGGCGATCTTGATCCGCCAATCCGTCTTGGCGTCTTTGGCGACCCGGTCGCGCATTCCCTCTCGCCGCAAATGCAGAACGCTGCGCTCAAGCAGTGTGACATCGGCATCCAATATGCGCGATTTCATATTCGAGCGAAGGAATTGAGATCTGCACTGCGCTTTTTACGCGAGCTCGACTTCATCGGAATCAATTTGACCGTGCCACACAAAATCGCCGGGTTCGAGCAGATCGATGAAGCGGATGATCGAGCAACGCGCGCCGGCGCCGTAAACACGATTCGCCTTTATGATAAAAAACTAGTTGGCTCGAACACCGACGGTGAAGGATTCGTGCAAGCAATTCGCGGCGAATTCTCAGTCGATGTTCGCGATCTACGGGTGATGTTAATTGGCGCGGGCGGCGGGACAGGTCATGCGATTGCATGGCAGTGCGCGCTCGAGAATTGTGAACGTCTCGTCCTCGTCAATCGAACTCTGGAAAAAGCAAAGGCCCTCGCGGAACGATTGAGGCCGTTTTTTGCTGGACCGCGGGTGCTTGGTCCTGTGGCGCGCCTCCAAGCAGTGCTGTGGGATGAAGCGACATTGCGTGCGCAGCTTGCGCATGTCGATCTGATTGTGAATGCGACGCCGCTTGGAATGAACCCGAGCGATCCAACGCCGATTCCGGCGCGGTTGCTCGCGCCACATCATATGGTTTTTGATGCGGTCTATGGTCCATCCAAAACCTCTTTGCTTCGCGCAGCCGATGAAGCCGGCGCGCGCGGCGCGAATGGATTATCGATGTTGCTGCACCAGGGCGCGCTGTCGTTTTCGATCTGGTTCAATCAGGAAGCGCCGATAGATGCGATGCGGGCGGCGCTCGTTCTGTAGCGGCGGCTTTGTCAGCCGCCGAAGCTAATAACAGGCGCTTGGCACAAGCGCCTCTACAAATCGCCAAGTTTGTAAATCGGCGGAAAATCGCGATGTTAGCCGATGGTAAGCGTCGGCATAAATTACGGCGGACTGAGTTCACCGCAGAACGAATCCGTATCGCCGCGCCGATCGGATCGGACCGGCATCGATCTTGCCGAAGACCTGCAGGAGCTTAAACGGGGGCGAAACGCTGTCATTCTCGCGCACAACTATCAGGTGCCTGAGCTGCAGGATGTCGCGGATTTCGTCGGTGACTCGTTAGGTCTAAGTTATCAAGCAGCCAAAACCGACGCGGATGTGATCTTGTTTTGTGGCGTCCATTTCATGGCCGAGACCGCGAAAATCATTAATCCGACTAAGCGTGTGATTCTGCCGGACCTCGATGCCGGGTGTTCGCTCTCAGAATCGTGTCCGCCGGAAAAATTAGCGCAGTTTTTAAAAGAGCATGCCGACAAAAATTACTACGTCATCGCGTACATCAATTGCAGCGCCGGCGTGAAAGCGCAGGCCGACGTGATTTGCACGAGCGGCAACGCCGACAAAATCGTGCGCGCCGCGCCGGATGATCGAAATATTCTCTTCGTTCCAGACCAAAACCTTGGTGCGTGGGTCATGGAACGGACCGGGCGCAAAATGGATTTGTGGCAGGGCACTTGTTATGTCCACGTTGAGTTCACAGCGCGCAGCATCAATAAAATTCGCGAAGAATATCCAGGCGCCCCGGTGGTCGCGCATCCGGAATGTACTTACGCCGTGCGCATGCTGGCCGATGAAGTCTGTTCGACCGAAAAGATGGTGACGTTCTGCAAAGAATCGCCTGCGCATGAAATCATTGTCGTGACCGAAGCTGGATTGTTGCATCGACTACAGAAAGAGATTCCCAATAAAACATTCATTCCCGGACCGACCGACAACTGCTTTTGCGGCGAGTGCCGTTTCATGAAAATGAATACGCTCGACAAGGCGTACGATGCGCTCTTGAATATGGAGCCGGAAATCACTTTGCCGGAACACGTGCGCAAACGCGCCGAAGCGCCGATTCTGCGGATGCTCGAGCTTAGCAGGTAAATCTTAGCGGCGGCTGTGTCAGCCGCGCCGAAATACAAAGATTTATCGTTTTTGTCTTGCCAAGTTG
>QHOQ01000216.1 GCA_003219355.1 Verrucomicrobiota bacterium | reverse complement strand
TGCCGAAACCGCTACCAGGCGTGACGACCACGTTTATATCACGCAGCATACGATCGAACATTTCCCAACTCGTCAGCCCATCCGGCGTTTTTACCCAAATGTAAGGCGCGTTGACTCCGCCAAATGCTTCCATGCCAGTCTTGGCCGCAGCTTCACGCAAGATTTTCGCGTTGTCCAGATAGTGATCAATGAGCGCCTGGACCTGCTTGCGGCCTTGCGGGGTATAAAGAGCCTCCGCGCCGCGTTGCACGGGATAACTCACGCTGTTCGCCTTTGTGCTCCAGCGCCGGCGCCAAAGTTGATAGAGAGACAA
>QHOQ01000215.1 GCA_003219355.1 Verrucomicrobiota bacterium | reverse complement strand
CGGCTTAGGAACGAAATTATTTTCCGCAGTGCATGGCAGATAAACGATCCCGTCGTAACTGCCGTCTTTACGCGCGGAGCCGGTGTGACCGGCCATGACGTTCGTATCCACGTAAACCGGATAAACCGGATCGGGGACCGCGACTTTGTTTTCGTCGCCGAGAATATCAAGAATATATCCGCAATCGCATTTCGATCCGTCGGAGACAAAAATCTCGTCATCGGCGATGTCGATTTTGCGGGCGCGATAATCGTGCTCGGCGATTGTCGATCTTAGAAATTCGTAGCCTTGCTCGGGACCGTACCCGCGAAATGTTTCGCGTTTTCCAAGTTCATCGACTGCGCGTTTCATAGCGTCGATGGCCGCGTGCGGGAGCGGCTCGGTTACGTCCCCAATTCCGCAACGAATCAATCGTTTGGCCGGTTCCGGATTTGCTTCGCAAAACTCGTGGACGCGTCGCGCGATCTCGGGAAACAAATATCCCGCCTGAAGCTTGAGATAATTCTCGTTTAGATATGCCATCTTCCTCTGTAGCGGCCGTCTGTGACCGCCGAATCACGTACAAGTTTAGCGACGGTCACAGACCGTCGCTACAGTAAGAAGCTAGATCGAGCGCTAGCTATAATTATTAGCGACCGCGTCCCAATTCACCACGTTCCACCAAGCTTTGATGTAGTCGGGCCGACGGTTTTGGTAATTGAGATAATAAGCGTGTTCCCAAACATCCACTCCGAGGATCGGGGGGTTTCCTTCCATGAGCGGGCTGTCCTGGTTCGGGGTGGATATGATTTCAAGTTTCCCACTTTTGTTCTTAATCAACCACGCCCAACCGCTGCCGAAGCGACCCACCCCAGCTGCAGCGAACTTCTCTTTAAAAGCGTTAAAGCTGCCAAAAGTGGATTTGATGTCATCAGCAAGTTTGCCTGTCGGTTCGCCGCCAGTGTTCGGGCCCATGATCTTCCAGAAGAAGGAATGATTGGCATGCCCGCCGCCGTTATTTCGTACTACTGTGCGAATATCTTCCGGTACAGCACTCAGATTGCTGATCAAATCTTCCACTGATTTCTTCTCAAGATCGGCTTTGCCTTTGATCGCGTTGTTGACGTTGGTAATGTAGGTCTGGTGATGCTTGGTATGGTGGATCTCCATCGTGCGCGCGTCGATGTGCGGCTCCAAAGCAGCGTAAGCATAGGGTAGTTTTGGTAATTCGTAAGCCATAACAATCACGTTAGGCCACGAATAATGGAGGTCAATCGTCAGACGACAAAGAACGGATCAGATGTTGCGATTGCCGATCCTGCGGTAGAGGCGCCGCGCTGCGGTTGCCCGCGACTAATACACGCGCACCGACTCTACACGTTGCAGCGATAAAAGCTCGGCTGATGGCCCAGGCCGCAGCGATAATTTACATATGTTGCCAGAGCGAGCAGCGGAAAATTCTGTCGATACATGTCGTATTTCAAATAGAACACACCGGGAAATCCAGTGCCGGTGGTTTGCGGTTCCTTCCATGATCCGTCGGACTGTTGTGAGCTCAGCAAGTAACGCAGTCCGCGCTGAATGCTTGGCCGATCAAGGTCTCCGCACGCGCAAATCCCCATTACCGCCCACGCTGTTTGGGACGCTGTACTCTCCCCAATGCCCTTGGCTGCCGGATTTTCGTACGTCGCGCAAGTTTCTCCCCAGCCGCCATCGCTGTTTTTGGCAGCTCTCCAACCAATCGCGACCACGCAATATCCAGTCCTTCGTCATGTCCTGGCCAATCGCGCGCAGGCCGCGCAGAACCTGCCAAGTGCCATAGGTATAATTGACTCCCCAACGACCGTACCAAGAACCGTCATCTTCTTGCGTCTCGATCAAAAATTGGAGAGCTCGTCGCACCGACGGATGATTCCGGTCGAAATCGATGTAGCCAAAAAGCTCGAGCGTGCGAGCGGTCAGATCGCTGCAAGTTGGATCGAGAATCGCATTGTGATCAGCGAAAGGCATGTCTTCGAGCCACGGCGTCGTCACGTTTTTGTCGAACGCGGCCCAGCCGCCATCGTCGCATTGAAAACTGAGCTGCCAATCAAGGGCGCGCCGAAATATTTCGTTGAGTGATTGTCGATCTTGCAAACGCACCAGACGCAGCGCCATCAACACCATCGCCGTGTCGTCGGTGTCGGGATAGTAAACGTTATTATACTCGAACGCCCATCCGCTTGCTTCGGGATGCGAATTGTTCACCGTCCAATCGCCACGAATGCGCACTTCTTTCTTGAGCAGCCAATCGGCGGCCTTTTGCAGCGCGGGGTGCTCCGAAGAGACACCGGATTCGGCCAGGGCGATAATATTGATCGCGGTGTCCCAGACCGGCGAGAAACAAGGTTGAATTCGAAAATCGTCAGGGTCATCAACAAACAATCCGGCGAAATCTCCTTCCGCCTTCGCGTAAACGGGATTTTTTTTCGAGTAACCGAGCGCGCGCAACGCGATCAGACAGTTGAGCATTGCCGGAAAAACGGTCGCGAGGCCATCGCTCCCCTCACCGATACGCTCGAGCATCCACCGCACCGCTTCTTCCAGCGCGCGCCGGCGCATGGGCCGAAACCGCAATGGATGCAAGAATTTTAGAACATCATCGACCCGCAGAAAGAAATTGCGCCAAGTCCAGAAGGGTTCGCTGCGCGGTAGCCGCAAATCGCTTTGCTCGGTGCCAAGCGGGTAGAGCTCGTGCAATTGCTTTTCACCAGGCAACACGCGGGTCGTTTTGAAGTTGGACAGGGGCATCAGCATGGCGCGACTCCAGGATGACATCTTATAGATGTGAAACGGCGCCCAGCTTGGCAACAGCACCATCTCGACCGGGATGGTTGGCAAATATTTCCAAGGAAATTGGCCGAGAAGCGCAAGATAAAGCTTACTGAATGTGTTCATCTGCGGGATGCCGCCCAGGCGCATGATATTCGCGCGCGCCTCCTGCATAAACGGCGCGTCCGCCGAACAACCCGCGAGTTTGAGTGCGAAATAAGCTTTCACCGACGCGTTAATCTCGCTCGGGCCACCGTAATAAATGTTCCAGCCGCCGTCGGGCAGTTGCCGCTTCAAAATGTGTCGGACGCAACGCTGTTGCAGCTGAGCATCGACTTCACCGCACCAATGCATGAACAGCACATAATCGGAGCAGAGGGTGCTATCGACGATCAGCTCGCCGCACCAATGGCCATCCGGTTGCTGTTGCCGCAAAAGATTTTCCTGCGCGCGGCTGATGGCTTGCGCGATGCCGGCGTCGTTTGCGGAATATGACTGCGCAAGATCCAGTCGCGCGCTCGGCAAAGGGATTACGTCAGAGGACCGGTTCATGATGTCTCTTGGAGTGTCGAGCCCACCGATTGGCGATGTTATGATGCCTGCGCTGAAGGCTCGGCACGCTTGCCCGTGAGATGCCCGTTACCGGAAGTCACTCCGTTAAAAGCGAGAACTTCGCTGCCAAGCCCGGTCGGCTTCGGCTTCGGACCGAAGTTGAATTTAATTGTTTTCCACGTGTCCCCGCGCTGCGCTTGTAGACCCAAAGTTGCCGTCGGTTCATAGCCACAGTGCACCATGCAATTTTCGCAGCGGCTGTCACGCGCCACCCCATTGACGACGCCGTATCTGTCCCACTGGGTTTTCCCGAGCAATTCCGCATAACTCGAGTAATGCGCGTCGGTCATGAGGTAGCAAGGCCCCTTCCAGCCTCGAATGTTTCGCGTCGGGATGGCCCAGGCTGAACAGGTCAAATCGCGCTTGCCGGCGAGAAATTCAAAATAAACCGGTGTCCCGAGAAGGGTGTAGCGCTGCATCCATTCCTCGATTTTTTGGAACTTCTTGATCGTCATCGCGCGGGTAAGAAAGAAGTTTTCCGGCTGCAAATTTAGCCGCTTGATCATGTCCTTCTTTGCTGCGTCGTATTCGTAACCGGGCGAAATCGTGTGCCCGTCCACGCCGAGATCGGAAAGATAATCGAACATCTGCTCGACCTCTTGCATGTCGGTTTCTTTGTAGATGGTCGTGTTGGTCGCGACCTGATAGCCGAGAACCTTCGCCATCTTGATGGCGAGAATGCATTCCTTAAAAACGCCTTCACGCTCGACAATGAGATCGTGTGTTCGCTCCAGACTGTCGAGATGCACGTTCCAGTACATCCAGCGTGTTGGTCCGATCGTTGGCTTGGCCGGATCCTTGGGCCCTTTGCGAATTTCCGTCGCATCTTTCTCCGAAATCAGGCCTTTCACGAGTAGGATGTCGATCTTCTCTTCCAATTCTTTCCGCAATCCGCGATCCACATTCCGCAACTCCTTTGCCAGCCATTCGCGCATTTTCTTGCGCATGAACATCGCGTTGGTGCAGATGTAAACGATCCGCTTCTGTTCAAGTAGGCCTTTGACAAGCGCTTCGATATGCGGATAAATCAGTGGTTCGCCCCCGCAGATTGAGATCATCGGCGCGTTGCATTCTTGCGCCGCGGTGAGGCAATCCTCCAAAGCCATCATATCCTTAAGCGATGTGGAATATTCTCGAATTCGCCCGCAGCCTGTGCAAGTCAGGTTGCAGGTGTGCAACGGCTCAAGTTGAAGCACCGTGGCAAACTTCTTCGTGCCACGAAGCTTCTGGGCGATCATGTAAGCCGCGATCTTGGTCGTTAATGCGAGAGGAAATCTCATAAGGGCGACGATAGTAATGACGTTCGCTAACGTGTCAACGGACGTGTCGAACGAGACGCCGAGGCTCTTTCTTGGAAATTAATGAAATCTTGTGCAACATCGTGACAAACGCAACGGCTTAATAGTGGCAACCAATGTTGCCTGCAAAATAAAACATAAGTTACACAATATGAAACAATTATTGGCATTAATATTTGCCGCTCGCCTCCTCATCTGTGCGGAACAGCCTCCACCACCAACCGTCACCACTAGTTACCAATATGATCGCTATCAGGCGGGTAATAAACCGCTGAACTGTTCCATTCTGGCCCGAATTACGCCGGCACCATATAAAATCGGCCTGAAAGGCGACATTAGCCTACGGTGTGCCACCCACGCCGAATCAGGCTGATGGCGATCGCGGCGAGAAGGAGTGCGATTATTTTCGACACGCCGCGTAATCCCTGTCTTCCCATCCAACGAGTAAACTGATCCGCATTGCAAAACGCGATCGCCACCAGTCCCAGATTCACCAGAAGCGAGACTAGCGTAAAGACGAGACCGACTGTATCGACCAAAATGAGAAGCGCGGTCAGCAGCGCCGGACCGGCAATGAGCGGCATACCGAGTGGAACCACGCCAAATTCGTCGCCGCCGCCGCGATCCTGTGGGCCTAGACCGAGCAATTCGCGTCCGGCTAAACCGAGCAAAATCAGGCCACCGGCGACTTGAAAGTCCGCAACCGTAATCCCGAGCGCAGAAAAGATAATTTTTCCGAGAAAAATAAAGCCGACCGCTACGCAAAGGGCGGTGAAAATTCCGAGGAATGCCTGGCGTTGTCGACGTTCGTGGGACGCGCTCGTCCCGAGGCCCATGAAAATCGCAACGAGCCCAATCGGGTCGATAGCGACAAAGATCGGAATAAAGGCGAGGAAGAATTTCTCGATCATCACATGATACAGCGCGTTTTCGCTTTACCGGACAAGTCTTCTACACAATCTTCGCTGTCTTCATCAATCAAGCCTTTCCGCATGAAAAACTTGTGTCTGTCGATCTTGCTCTGCTCTGTGCTTGTCGATCTTTCAGCCTCCGAAACAAAATCGGTCGATGACTTTCGGGCCGCTGCCGCGAAAGCAAATGCCGTCTTAACAATTCCGGAATGGGAACAAACGCCGGAAGCGGTCGAAGCTTCCATGAAAGATGCGATCGCCAAAGCGAACACGGCCTTGGATCAAATCGGCGCACAAGATCCCGCCAAAGTCACGTTTAAGAGCACAGTCGTTGCGCTCGACGATCTCACTTACCAAGCCGGAATTGCCGCCAATAAAGCGACCATCATTAAGGAGACGAACACGAATCCTGGCATGCGCGCGGCTGCCGAAGAAGCAGTAAAGGCATTCCAGGAATGGGCAGTTGGTATTGATTACCGCGAGGATGTTTACAAGGCGATCAAAGCCTTCGCCGACACGCATCCCAAGCTCTCCGGCGAAGACGAAAAGCTATTCAACGAAACAATGCGCGATTATCGGCGTGCCGGCTTGGAATTGCCGCCCGATCCGCGCAAGGAAGTCGAGCTCCTTCGCAAGGAATTGTCGAACCTGGGAACCGAT
>QHOQ01000094.1 GCA_003219355.1 Verrucomicrobiota bacterium | reverse complement strand
AAAAGGAGTGTAAACAATCAGGGAACTCGCGCGCCGCATTTTGAGGCAAAGATCGACGTCGGCAAGCGCGCCCGGCAGATTTTCATCGAATCCACCCGCTTGCTGAAAAATTTCACGCCGCGTCAGCATGCACGCGCTCGAAACCGCACTGCAGTTGCGCGTCACCTGCAACTGGCGACTCGCCCCGGGATGTTCCGCGGCAAAACCGCGAAAAGCTGGCTGCGCGATTCCATTGACGCCAAGAACAATCCCGGCGTGTTCAATCGTGTTACTCGGATTCAGTAATCGCGCGCCGACCGCGCCGACCGGCGGCCGCTGGACGTGCTCTGCCATGATCGCCAGCCAGTCCGGTTCGATCACTTCAATACTGTCGTCCAGGAAAAGAAGCCACGGATTCTCGGTTTGATTGACCGCGAAATTTTTGGCCGCCGAACCATTAGTCGCGCCAGAGAAATATAGCAAGCGACCTGGGAAACTTGAGGAACTCACGGCCGCTTCGGGGGATTTCTGGTCGCCTTGGACGATGACAATCTCATAGCCCGGGTACCTCGTCTTGCTCGTCAGGCTTCCGATGCACCGTTCGAGCGACTCCGCGCCGTGGCAACTCGGAATGATGATTGAAATTTTCCTCGCCAACAACAGGTCGCGCCTGACGCAGAAGGCGTGGGTGCGCCAATCCACTGCAACACGAGCGCGCTCGCCGCGATGCTTCAGATGATCTTCAATGGCGCGCCGCGTCGCGTCGAGTTGTCCGCGTTTTTGTCGAACACTGATCGCGCTGGAGTCGGCGCTACGCCGCCAATGATACAGCACCCGCGGAATATGATGAATCCGATCGGTCTGCTCGGCGACACGAAGGAAAAGGTCGTAATCCTGCGCGCTGTCGAATTCCGATCGGAATCCGCCGACTTTCTGGACAACGTCGCGTCGCGCCGCAGTCAAATGGCCGACGTAATTGTATGAGAGAAAGAAGTCGGGCGACCAATCAGGCTTAAACAAGGGCGCCTCAAAGCCATCTTCGTCCAGTTTGTCTTCGTCCGAATAAATCATTTCGGCATCGCGCTGGATCTGCAAAAGCTTGGCAAATTGAAAAAGCGCGTCCGGCTCGATCACATCGTCGTGATCGAGAAAGGCGACCCATTCGCCGCCAGCACGCGTGAGGCCCTGATTGGAAGCCGCGGAAATACCCGCGTGTTTTCCAAGCTTTTCAAGATGGATACGCTGGTCGCGCGCAGCCAAATGAGGCAAAGCATCCAGCAAATCGACCGAGCTTGATCCATCATCAACTAAGAGCAACTCCCAGTTTTCATAGGCTTGCGCCAGGACGGACTCAACAGCTTCCTCAAGCCGATGCACGGGCGTATTAAAGACAGGCGTGATCACGCTGATTAGCGGTTGACAAGCAAAGGCACGCGCCTCATGTCGCATTCGCTTGAGATCGCTCACACTCGCGCGATGCCGCTCGAACCACTCCTGATACTGAGTTGGAGCGGCCGATCGCGCAAACTTCGCGGCACGCGGGCGCAATTTTTTCCGGATGGCTTTTACGAACTTTTCTGGGAGACGATAGGGTGCCAGCAAGAGTTGACCAATCCTACGCTCGGGGGATTTGCGCAGTATCTGTCTCTGCGCTTTTAACGATTTTAATTCGCGCCGATATTCCTTCAGCTTGAGCAATTTCTCCTCGAGCGCGGCGATGTGCCGATGCGCGGCTTCTAATTCGGATTCTTGGATTTGGTAGCCCCGCTGCGAAGCATCCAGCCGCGTGTTGAGTCTCGCAAACGTCGCCTCCACCGCTGGAATTAGCGCATCGGCAGGTTCGCTCGGCCTAGGCTGGAGCCGTATCGCGGCTGGAGCTAGGTCACTCAGATCGCATTCATAATCAGGCAGAAAGCCGAATCGGCGAAAGCATTCGACAAGTTGGGGACGTCGCTCGCTGACATCCGCGCCTCTGCCGGGTATCAGCACAATGTTGTCCGCGCAGCGCGAGAGATCCTCTGCAACGCGATCGTCCTCACTTTTTTCAGGCGGATAAAACCAGACCGCAATTTCAAAGTGTGCTGCACTGTCACCTTGTCGAAGCTTTGCCGGTAAATCACGCGAAGTCCCAAGAACGACGGCTTCCCTTCCTGTTTCGGTAAATTGCCGCTCAAGTTTCTCAGGATCTGCCCCGATCACGACAAATCGGCCCCGTTCGAACTTGCGCGAGATAGCGCGCGAGAAATCGAGACCAAGGGAATGAAAGGGCGATGGCAACACCGCGTATATTATATTGGTTGAAGCAGGACGCAGGCAAATTTACCCTGCCCCGTCATCCCGCGAGACTGACCGATCCTGCATGCTAGATTTCATCGTTTATCTTCTTTATCGCTCAGGATCGGCGATTGCCAGCGCGCTACCATTACCGGTTCTCTTTGTTTTCGGAGAATTTCTTGGTTTTTGTGCCTGGATCGTTTCCGGAAAATATCGACGCCTGGCGCAGCGCAACGTTGCCATCGCATTTGGAAATGAAAAATCGCCGAGAGAATTGGGTTGTCTTGTGCGTAGCCATTTTCAGAGGCTGGGCGCGAATCTCTTGTGCAGCATCAAGCTCACAGCGATGCCGATGGAAAAAATGGCGACACGAATCGAGGCGCAAAATCTGGATTTTATCCATCGGGAATTGCGGGCAGGCCGTCCAGTTGTGCTGATCCTGAGCCATCTCGCAACTTGGGAGCTATTCGCGCACATCCTGCCGAAATACATCGGCTACGTCAGAAACAGCACCATCTATCAAAGGCTGGGCAATCGCTTCATCGATGAACACGTGCGTCGCGTGCGGGGACGCGCCGGCGTCGAGATGTTCGATCGCAAGGAAGGCTTCGACAAGGCAATCAAACTGCTTCGCGATGGCGGCGCCATTGGAATTCTGAGCGATCAACATGCCGGCGATCACGGTGTGTGGGTTCCATTCTTTGGTCGTCTCGCATCGACGTCACCGCTGCCAGCATTGCTTGCGAAACGTACCGGGGCCGCGCTGATTGGTGTGGCCATCTACACCGACGGACGAGCTCGTTGGAGGATCGCTATTTCGCCTGCATTGGAAAACAAGGAAGAATCGGTAGGATCGCTTTCTGCAAAAATAAATCAGGTGATCGAACAGCAAATCCGGCGCGCCCCCGAAGATTGGTTTTGGGTACATAATCGCTGGAAAACGCCTCGGCCCAATTTTCTTCTGGCGAGATATAAACGCGGCATCTATTTGCCGTTCGGTGTTTCGGCTCAAAACTTAAAGCCGTTCCGGATTCTCATTCGTTCGAGCAACTGGCTCGGCGACGCGGTGATGAGTGTGCCAGCCGTCCGCGCGATCAAGGCCGGACGTCCTGATGCGCATATTACCGTCGCCGCGGCGTCAAAGATCGTATCGATGTGGAAATTGATTCCGGAGGTTAGCGAAATTGTCCCGCTGCCGAATAAATCCCTTCTCGCAACAGTCCGCTCGATCCGGCGCCAGTCGCATTTCGACGTTGCGATCCTCTTTCCAAATTCTTTGCGCACGGCGTTGGAAACTTGGCTGAGCGAGATTCCGCGCCGAGTCGGCTATCGCGGCCATTTCCGCAGTTGGTTGCTCAATCAGATCATTTACGAACGCGAAAGACCCGGGCCGATCGAGCATCACGCGGATCGCTATTTACGAGTTGCACGCGAACTGGGCGTGAGCGTCCAAGACAACTGGAGGGAAGCGCCCCATCGCGTCCCTATTATTTCCGACGGCACGCGGGCCCTCCCTCCAGCGGACGAACGCATGAAGCTCGCCCTCTCTCCTGGTGCGGAGTACGGACCCGCCAAGCGCTGGCTGCCGCATCGGTTCGCCGAAGTGGCAACAGCGGTTGGCGCGCAATTATCTGCGCAATGGATTCTTTTCGGAACGGCGACGGACATGGCAGTCGGTGAGACGATTGCGAAGACGCTCGGAGATTCTTGCGTGAATCGCATTGGCCAAACGACGCTCGAGCAACTGATCGACGAACTGCGCGAGTGCCGCTTATTGCTGACAAATGATACCGGCACGATGCATCTTGCTTCTTTGCTCGGTGTCCCGACGGTTGCTATTTTTGGTTCGACCGAACCTCGCCTTACTGGACCGCTTGGCAATCGGCAGATTATTGTGCGGCATCAAGTCGAATGCAGTCCATGCTTCTTGCGCAAATGTCCGATTGATTTTCGTTGTATGAAAGAGGTCAGCGTTGAGGAAGCGATCAACGCGGTCTTATCGATCTTGCAAAGCTCTTCGGCACTGGCTTGATTAGATTTATAATGATTCCCGGTCCACCGGACGTTTCCCATTGCTTTCGAATGCCTTCCGAGATGATTGTTCATTGTGACTCCCGCAATGCCGCGTATCCGCACGGAAGTGCAGGTGATGTTTTTCGATACTGATTGCGGTGGCGTCGTATCCAACATCGCCTATCTGCGGTTCGTCGAAACGGCACGCACACTCCTAGCCGAAGAACTTGGTCTTGCGCTCGCAGAAATGGCGCAGACTCAAAGATATCCTGTGGTCGTACGCACTGAGATCGACTATCGTCGCGCCGCCAAACTTGGGGATCGACTCGCCATTGAAGGCTGGCTCGATCAATTGGACCGTGCGCGATTTTGGTGCGCATTTCGCATTGTCCGTCCCGAAGACGATTTGCTGATTGCCGAATGCCGCCAAATGGTCGCTCTTATCGAGATGCCCGCGGGGAAACTGCTGCGTTTGCCGGAGAGCTGGGAGAAATTCCGGGCAACGAAAGATGTCGACCTTTCCGACCCGGTGTAACCTCCGGCCTAACGACATGGTTGCCGTTACCCGAACATTTCGAATCGAAGAGACATTCCTCGAACCTCCTGCCCTCGCGCCGCCTCCGACTCGCCATGCACTGTTAATTATTTTAATTGCGCTGGCAGCGCTTTTGCACGTCGCGACGATCGGCTGGGGCGATCTCTACAATGAGACCGACAGCCAATATGCGGGGGCTGCCCGCGAGATGATCGAGTCGCATCAATGGCTGTTACCGACTAACGATGGCTTGCCGCGTCTGCAAAAACCCCCTCTGCTTTATTGGCTAATCATCCTTTCCTGCAAAATCTTTGGCTCCAACGAGGCTGCCGCACGTCTGCCGATCGCTCTTGCAATCGTCGCCACCGTCGCCTTCACATTTCTGATCGGGGAACGATTGCGCGATTACTGGCACGGCTTTCTCGCTGGTCTGATTTATCTCTCCTCCTGCGGCACATTTCTTTTGGGACGAATCATCATGCCGGAACCAGTCTTCAGCGTTTTTGTCGCCGGCGGGATTTTTTGTGCGATTTGTGGTTACCAACGTCGGCAGCATCGCGGCGTCTGGTTCGCTGGCTTCTGGATTTGCGCCGCTTTTGCGTGTGTGACCAAAAGTATTCTCGGATTGGTCTACCTCATCACGATTCTTCTTCTGCTCGGAATTTTTTACCGCGAAGCCCGTCTCCGATTTCGGGCTCTTTTCCGATGGCAGCATTTATTGATCTTTCTTTTAATCGTTACACCCTGGTACATTTGGGCCGCGCAACATTTCCCAGGAGTTTTTCACCAGCTCGTCCACAATGATTGGCTCAGCCGTATTTTCGGAAATGATGACGATGTTCCGCGGCTCCAATTCATCGGATTGCATTTCGCCTGGTGGTTTCCGTGGCTTTTTGCCGTACTGCCGGGATTGCTTTTCGCCTGGCGGCGTGTGATCCGGCCGCGGGAAATTGAATTCGCTGACGCGCTGCCCATTTGCTGGATAGCTGTAATTTTTCTGCCGCTCCTTGTGATCGGACAGCGCCAGGACTATTACTCCATGAGCATGTGGAGCGCATTCGCGCTTTGGGCGGCAACCATCTGGGAGCGAACGCCGCGCTCGCTGCGCATCTCTGGTGCGGTTGCCGTCGGGATCAGTGGATTTGCTATTGGTGCGCTCGCCCTGATTTCATTGCGGGGAGCCGATCCGGGCGGACAGCGAGTCGCAAACGACATAAGGTTTTCAGCCTGGCACGTCTTATACGATGTCCCCCCTGCAACCTGGCGCGCCTTGTGGCCGATGGCCTGCATTGTTGCGATGTCGCTCCTGATCTTCTCAAGCATTGCCCTTTACCTCATCGCAAACCGCCGTCCAAGGTTCGCCGCTGTTGTGCTCGCGGCTGCCATGGTTCCCGCCGGACTCAGCATGATCGACGGCGTCGCGCGAATGGCGCCGCAATTCTCACTCGCAAATGCCGGCCGTTTTCTGAACGAGCGACTCGGCGACAAAGGCGAAGTTGTCTACGAAGGTGCATTGCATCAGGGGAGCAGCCTTGTCTTTTACCTAAATCGAAAATTTCTTCTCCTTAATCGGCCCACGGACGACGATTCTTTCGTTGACTCTTATCCGGGCCGCACCGCGTTGAATGAAGATGCCGTCCTCGAAAAATGGGGCGCGCCACACGGAGTCTATTTAATCATCTCGCAAACTCGTCTTGGTTATTGGCAAAAGTTACTGACAGAGCGCTTCCATATTTATCACCAAGTCACGACCTGTGGGCCGTACATCATTCTAAGCAATCAATTATAAAGAGCCGCGAACATCGTCCGACAACAGTCGCCCCCAATATTGGGTGTAGGGATGGACGCGTGTGACTGGATCACCGTTGCGGGCCAAAGGGCGATGTTCGTTTGCCCATTGAAAAATCGCACCGTCGAGACACCGCACATGAGTGAATCCGGCAGCACGCAAACGCGTTGCCAGTTCCGCAGCGCGATAACCGACGGCGTCGTAGGCAACGACCTCAATATCCGCGGCGACGTTGGGCAGAGCCATCTCAGCGGAAGTCCATGGATCGACACGCCGCGCGCCGGGAAGATGACTCACATCCCATTCGTCCGGCGTCCGAACATCGAGAAGCACAGGCGACTTACGATGTCGATCTTCCAGCCAATCCGCCAGATCGCCCGTGGTGATCCACCGGACTTCCGGGAATTGAATCCGAAGTGAAGCATCGAGCAAAAACCGCTGGAACGCGCTCGTTCTGCTCGCCCCGTAACTGGCGACCAGAACGATGAAAGCAGTCATCAGAATGCCCAGTTGCGCGCGCGGCGCGCGCGGTGGATGCGGACGAACGATCTCCATTTGAAAAATTCCGGTCGCGGCGTAATGTGGCGGCTCCTTTTCAGTCTTCAACTCTTCAGCCTCCACGTTATGTCACAACATCGCAGTCTAAGAGGAGCCAGCACGATCGCGGCCAAGCGCAATGTTCTGAAGCGCTTCGAGCGCGTCGAGCTGCTTAAGAAACGCGGTCAGTGGAAAGAGGATCGAAAAGTCATTGGCCTTCCGAAAACCAAGCCGGAGGCGTAATCGGCAACGTTAAGCCGTTGAAGGGTTGAAGGGTCCGTTTTAACGCTTTAACTGGTCAACGGTTCAACGATGACGCCATGCGCCTCAACCGTTTCCTCGCTGCAGCCGGCGTCGGTTCGCGGCGATATTGTGATCAGTTGATCGCTGCCGGGCGCGTTAGAATCAATGGTCGACCGTGCACCGATTTCAGCGCGCAACCTTCCACACGCGATCACGTGAAAGTGGACGGGAAACTCGTCCACGCCAATCAGCCGCTACATATTGTCATGAACAAACCGGCTGGTTTCGTTTCCACCCGCAGCGATCCTCATGCGCGCGACACGATTTTTGATCTGCTTCCTTCCAAGTTTCGGCGTCTTTTTAGTATCGGCCGTCTCGATGCGCAAAGCGAAGGGCTTCTCATTCTCACAAACGACGGTGAGCTGGCGCAACGACTCATGCATCCGCGCTATAAGATCGAGAAGGAGTACGAATTATTTTTGGATCGACCATGGGATCCGACGCTTGCTCCGAGACTGCTCCGCGGAGTTTTTCTCGACAGTCAGCGAGCCAAAATTGTGCGGCTGCATTCGGTCACGCCCACGCGTTTGCGCGTCGTCCTGCGTCAGGGAATTAATCGACAAATTCGTCGTATGTTTCACGAGATTGGGTATGAAGTGAAACGGCTTGTGCGTGTCCGCATCGGTAATCTTCATCTTGGCGATCTGCCGACCGGGCATTGGCGGGCGCTTACAAAGCGCGAGATCAAGTCTGTAGACGCAGCCGTGTCGGCTGCAAATCGCGAACCTTTGCGGGCGGCACGCCCGCCGCTACAGCGACAAAGAAATGAAATTCGGCGGGTGTAACGCGCTGATTACCGGCGCTTCGGCCGGTATAGGCCGCGAATTTGCGCGGCAACTCGCCGGACGCGCACAATCTCTCATTCTCGTCGCGCGACGTGAGCAAAGATTGAATGAGCTGCGTGATGGACTAACACAGCAGCATCCAAACCTCAGGATTCAGGTTCGCGAAACTGATCTCGCTGACCTCCCGCAAATCGAAGAGCTCACGACATGGCTTGAGCGCGAGCGCATCGATGTGGACCTACTGATAAACAACGCCGGCCTCGGCGATAGCGGTCCGTTCGCGACTAGCGATCTCCGGCGCAACGAGCAAATGATGCTGGTAAACATGGTCGCGCTTACTTCGCTCACTCGCCACTTGCTTCCTCAAATGATCGCCAGAAAACGTGGCGGCATTTTGAACGTCAGTTCGTCCGCTGCTTTTCTTCCGATCCCCAATTTTGCTGTTTACGCTGCGACAAAAGCGTATGTCACCAGCTTCTCGGAAGCGCTCCGCGCCGAACTTCACGGAACCGGCGTGAGCGTCTGCGCTCTCTGTCCCGGCCCGGTGCATACAGAATTCCAAGAAGTCGCGAACCGCCCTGGTGGGCAGCCCGACAGTGGACCTGAGTTCGTTCATGTTTCAGTTGAACAAGTCGTGCGCGATGCACTTGCAGCACTGGAAGCAGACCGCCCGCTCGTCATCCCCGGTTTCGCCATGAAACTGGGGATCTTTCTTGTTCGAATAACGCCAATGCCGATCTTGCGATGGGCCTCGCGCTTTTCCGACAAGCGCGTTTAACCCGCCCCGAAAAGCGGCGGTTGGAGACCGCCGCCGCAGTCATTTACGAGGATTTGTATTTGACCGAGCAGCCGTACGGTTTGGTGGTCGGATTGCTGACCGGTTTGCCGGTCAGTGATTCGTCCAGTGCGGCTTTGACGTAGTTCGTCGAGTTTGGAATATCGGCTGGATTCGGCGTGGCCTTGCTGTCGATTGCGCCTTCGTAAGCAATTTTTCCTTCTGGATTAATTACTACCATGTTCGGTGTATTCTTTGCTCCATACGCCCGACCCACCTTGCCTTCCGGATCGAGAAGAAGCGCGGTTTGATGCGTCTTCCAGGCGGTCGTGATTTTCTCAGCTTGCTCAGGCGACAGATTGCCCTCTGTCCCGGGGGCATTGGAATCAATCGTCAGCCATACGATGCCTTTGCCGGTGTATTCCTCCTGCAACTTTTGCATGTTGCCGCTGCCGTAATGCTTTTTCACGAACGGGCATTCCGGATTGAACCATTCGAGCACGACAGTCTTGCCCTTGTATTGCGAAAGTGAATGCGTTTTGCCACTCGCATCTGCGAGTGAAAAATCCGGCGCTGCGCTGCCAACTGGCGGTGGGTCGAAAGCGAAGACCGCAGTAGCGATCAATGATGTGAAAACGGTGAGCATTATTTTTGTGTTCATAGATTGGTTAGAAAACGAAGTTCTTGAGATAGTTCAATTTTCTTGATACCAAATACTTTGGTAAGCAATGGCAGAAATACAACGAGGCGCCTTCCTAACTGATTATTCCGCAGCGACCGCGCGCGATGTGGTTTCGAGTTTCTTCAGAAGGATGCTCTTCGTGAGCAACTCCGGGAAGACAATTGGCCGATCAGATTTTCCAGGGTAAAGCACGTAGAGCGGGACGCCGGGGCGGCCAAATTGTTGCAGTAGTTTTGTGATCACCGGATCGCCGTTCGTCCAATCCGCTTTCAATTTGACGATGGCGTGACGCTGAAACGCTTCCCGCACAGCGCTGCTCTCGAGCACATTGGCCTCATTGAATTTGCAAGTGAGACACCATGCCGCCGTAAAATCGACAAATACAAAATGACCTTGATCGAGTTCCGCTTGCAATCGCTCCGGCGTGAACGGCTGCCAGTCGCCAGGCAATCGTGAATTGACAGAAGCAATGTTCGTTGAATGAAATTTTCCGCCGATGAAATAAACGCCGCTCGCAAGTACGAGCACGAGCATGAGCACGGGCACGACAGTTCGCTTTGCGACCGATGCTGTCGGCAAAACGAACGCGCCTTTCATCCAGCACGCGACGCTAATTACCAACAAGAAGCAGCTCGCCCAAATCGCTCCTTCCAAGCCACGTTGCGCGCCGATCACGTAAAGAAGAAAGAGCAGCGTCGCCAGCAGCAGGAATCCCATGAACTGTTTCACGTGCAGCATCCATGGACCCGGCTTTGGCAGAAGTCGCAGCCACGCGGGTTGAACGCTTAAAAGCAGATACGGCGCGCTCATGCCAGCTGCAATCGCGACAAACATCGCCAATATGAATGCGGGCGACTGGGAAAACGCAAAGCCAAGTGCGGTGCCGAGAAACGGCGCAGTGCACGGCGTCGCCAGCACAGTCGCAAACACGCCTTGGAAAAATGAACCCAGATCGTCCTTGCGCTCGGTAGTTGAAATCAAACTGCGTGTCATGCTTTGCGGCAACGAAATCTCGAACACGCCGAAAAGATTCAGAGCGAACACGAGAACAATCACGCTCAGCCCAAGGACGAAATAGGCGTTGGTGAATTGAAATCCGCCCCAGGTGACTTCGTGCCCGACGCTCTTGAGAACAATCAAGAGCAGCGCAAGCGCAATAAACCAGACGAAAATCCCGGTTGTGAACGCAAGCCCGCTACGCAAAATTTTCTGACGGCTTTGGCCCGCTTGTTGAATGAATCCGAAGATTTTCAGCGAGATCACCGGCAACACGCACGGCATCAAATTGAAAATGACGCCGCCGAGAAAACCGAAGAGCAGAAAAGTGAAAATCCCTCGAGCGGGCGCGGCGCCAGTCGCGGAAACAATCGACGCAGATGCAATTTGCCATGCCGCGCGGTCCT
>QHOQ01000007.1 GCA_003219355.1 Verrucomicrobiota bacterium | reverse complement strand
GTTCAGTAAATACATCGTCGTGGTTGACGAGGACTGCGATGTGCACAATACGAGCGAAGTGCTCTTCCGATTGTGTGCAAACACAGATCCTGCGCGGGACACAACTGTCATTAAGAATCCGAGCGATTCGCTTGACCACGCGCCCACCGATCAAAACGTCGGTTCTCACATGGGGTTTGATGCAACGCGCAAATTGCCGGGTGAAAACTA
>QHOQ01000006.1 GCA_003219355.1 Verrucomicrobiota bacterium | reverse complement strand
TTGATCCTCTTCGACGGCCGCCCCGACTAGCGCGCCAGCTGCAGCACCAGCGGCGGCACCGATGGCTGCGCCGCGGATATGACCTGTCGCTGCGCCGCCAATGATCGCTCCGGTCGCAGCACCTATTCCGGCACCTTGTCCAACTGGCGTTTCACATGAGCTGAGAACGAAAGAACTCAGCGCGGTGAGCAAAATAATCGCGAGAATTTTTCCATTCATAAATTTCCCGTGATGAATTAAACCGCGCCGGTTGGGCAAGGTTGCGTACTCCGCCGAAACGATGTTAGAAAAAATGAGCGCAAGCCAATTCACTGCCACTACAGAAAGTGACCAGTTCAGTTTTCATATTCGCATTAACCCCTTTTCATAGTGGAGAAGTCAGACGGATACGCGCTGCGCTAATTCAAAAACTTTTGAGCAGCTGCGCCACGATCCGACCCATTTTCGCCAATTTGCCGAGGCGGTATTCTTTTTCGAGAATGCGAAATTTGTCGATCTCCATTTTACGAAGCAGGTCGCGATAAACCGCCCCCATGATCTCCGCGGCAATCATGGAGCGTCGGTCTTCACGTGGAAGGATAGCGGCTGCACGCGAGAAAAACTGGCGCGCGCGGGCTGTTTCGAACTCCATCAGTTGAACGAAGCGCTCATTGTATCGTCGACTTTCCAAGTCGGATTCGGAGTAACTAAAACGCGCCAGATCTTCCTGCGGCAAATAGATGCGGCCTTTCCGCAAATCTTTCCCGACGTCGCGAATAATGTTCGTCATTTGCAACGCCAGGCCGAGCTGAAGCGCATATTCTTTGCAGGCGGGATTGCGATATCCAAAGATCTCGATGCTGACGAGACCGACCGCGCTGGCGACGCGATAGCAATAAATACGCAGGTCCTCGAACGTCGCATACCGTGAGATGCTCAAGTCCATCTCAACACCGGCGATAATTTCCTCGAGCATATCGATCGATAACCGATACTTGTCGATCAAGCGCCTCACATCATGCGCAAGGGTCGGCTCGCCTGGAATCTCGACGCGGACCATCTCGCGCCATGCCGCCAGGCGCTGTCGCTTTTCCGCGTCATCGAGCTCCGAAGAATCGGCTATGTCGTCGATTACACGACAAAACGCGTAAAAGATGGTGATGTCGCGCTTGCGTTCCCGTCCTAACGAAATAAACGCCAGGGCAAGATTCGATTTGCTCTGGCGGGTAATTTTCGCCGCATTCATGTGCGTCCTCGCAGCTGAGGTTAATACTGGATCCATTTCTCGTGCTGAAGGCGTCGACTTTCGCATTGGCGAAACAGACAGACCCACGAAGCCAGGAGCCAGCCCGTGATAATTCCGCGAAGACAGGCAAAGACGAATTTCCAAAAAAAGAGCGCGCCCAGCCGATCGGCAATTGCGCCACGCACAATGGCATCGCAAACCATGATACAGAAAAAGTGGAGTCCGCAGATGAGCAAAAACCAGGCGAGGCAGCCCGCATTTTGCCGAATGAAGCGACAATGCGCGCGGATTGCATCGCCCAGGCTTTCATTATGCAGAGCCAGTGAGATTTGGACGGAGCAGAAAACAATGATCAAGCCGCTTATCACACTGCGCTCAATCGGCAGGTAGTCGAGCACACCCGGGATATTTATGAAGTAGGCGAGCAGGAGTGGCAGCCGCACCATCAAAGTGCTGACCAACACGACAATGCCAGCCCATTTCAAAACATAACTGAAGCGGCGCATAGCGAAGCGGAACAGCTCCCCTTCTTCAAAGCTGACTCCTTTTACCCACGCCAGGCACACAGTGATCAAATACACCTGGATATAGACGCCAAATAGATATTCGAAAATAAATGCAACCGCATCCACCGTAGCCGAAATTTGCAATAGTCCGGCGGCGGGAACTAGGCCGCCCCACTCCGGCAATCGCCAGAATACAATCGGCTTGAAGAGCGATGCTAACCCGCTCAGCAGCAGAATGAAGTAGATGAAATAGCTCCAGAAACGATACCTCTTCCACAAAGCACGAAGCAGCGCGCCGTGCAGGCCACGCCAGTTGATGATTATGAACACAGCGGCCAGGACGGAGAGCGGATAAGTGGTGGTCGCGTTGTCGAAAATTCCGGCCACCCCTTCGAGCGCAGGCAACGGCGTTTCTCTCCATATCTCTACAAATCTCGGCCAATGCCAACTCGGCAACGAGATGATCTGGTTTAGATCGAGATCGGCCGATTTTCGGATGGGCGTAAACGTGGCAAATTGAAAAATGAAGTACCCGAACCCAAGAAGGGCAAAGGTAAGCCAGATGCGCTTGAAGCGTCCGATGCAGCGAAACCCATCACCGAGCGATTGCCGCACCGGATTAAAAAGCATCAGCAATGCATATCCACCGCAGAGCCCAAGCAGAGCGCATACTCGCGGGAGGCTCGATACCATGCCGAAGAAATATCGGCTTAACGAATTAAGCCCCAGTGCCCCGACCGCCCAGATAAGCCGAACCAAGGGTTGAACGGCCAATAAACAAACAACCCGCGTCCGACGAGGTTTTCTTCCGGCACAGGTCCCCAGTAACGACTGTCGTAGCTGTTGTAGCTGTTGTCGCCAAGAGCGAAATAGCCATTTTCCGGCACGACAAAGGAGCGATTTGGCTCCGCCAGATAATCGCGGCCTAACGCATAACCGCGATATGGTGGCTTCGCCGCCATCACCCGCGCGAAACCAAAACCTTCTGCGATTTTGTCGTTCACGTAAAGAAATGGCGGGTCGATCCGCAACTCATCTCCCGGCAGGCCGGCCAGCCGTTTAATGTAAAAAGGCGACCCGGTTTGTGGATCCTCCCGAATGCCGAAGATATGATTTGTTCGGAAAACGAAAACGTCGCTGCGGTGCGGCTTAACAAAATTGTAGCTAAACTTGTCGACGAAGACCTGATCGCCTGTGTCCACTGCGCCCCTAGCAATAATCTCATCACGGTGATAAATCCGGCCAGGGAAAACATTGAAATCATGAGTAAGCGTCTCGGGCGACGCGTAAACCAGAAAATTCTGCTGCTGGCAGATCAGTCGCGAAAATGTGAAGAAGAAGAGAACTTTTTTCTGCTCGATCTGCAAAATCTGGTCATCCTGACGTGAGACAACGTCGATGTAATTGCGGCCGAGAATAACGAAGTCCGCGATCTGACGCAGAATGTTCGGCACCGGGGCCGTACTGGGATGACCAATAATTCCGTTGAGGGTCGGCTGCATCGAGCCGGTAGGGATCTTGAACGGCTGCAAAAAATAAGAGCGAATTCCGACCGCCACCACAATCGCGACCAAGATTACCTCACAATTTTCTCGCCAGTGAGATTCCCAGTTTACCGGCGTCAGTTTGTGTAATGTTTTATCGAGCGCTTCTGCTCCGTTTTGTATCTTCTCGTGGTCGCGCTCACGCAACGCGGCCCGGAGGTTCTCTATTCCAGTAACGATCTCTTCCCGGCTTGGGGCACTGAGCAGGTCGTTCTTGTAGCGGAGATATTTTTGAGCATGCCGCAAGAGCAATCTGCTGTGCTTGACGTAACGGGTCGTAAACATTGATGCGTGCTCCTGGAAGCTAGATGTTCGGTGTCGGCTGGACGTTTTCGCCCGGTATCGTCATTGCGCCTTTAGCACCTCGATGAACGCTTCCTGCGGAATATTGATCTTGCCGATGCTCTTCATTCTTTTTTTTCCTTCTTTTTGCTTCTCAAGCAATTTCCGCTTCCGCGTGATATCGCCGCCATAGCATTTCGCAGTCACGTTTTTCCGTAATGCCGAAACACTCTCGCGCGCAATAATTTTC
>QHOQ01000005.1 GCA_003219355.1 Verrucomicrobiota bacterium | reverse complement strand
ATTATCTGCGCGTGGAAATGCTGACAGTGGAAGTGCCGTCCAGTGCAAAAAGTTGAATCCCTAAACCGCTAAATTGGCAAAGGACTTTTTGCGTTGTAGCGATTTAACATTGCGAGATACCCCATGAAAGCTGGCTTTCTCGAGAAGCTGATCGAGCGGCTCGGTCGGATCGGCCCGGAGGAGGTGCAGAATTATTTTTTGCGCCTGGCGCAGGAGAAAGGCTTTCTCGAAACGGTTTTCAACGCCATCCAGGAAGGAATCATTGTGACGGATGCGAAGGGCCGCATCACTTATCTCAACGATGCTGCCTGCGAATTATTTGGACTCGCGAGCAGCGATGCCATTGGCAAACGCCTCGACGAGCGCGTGCGCGGCCTCGATTGGGAATCATTGGCCCAAAGCGAGGGGCCAGTCACGCGTGATATGGAAATTTTTTATCCCGCGAATAGGTTCATTAACTTTTACATTGTGCCACTACTGATCGGACATCGCGAGGCGGGCGATAAGATCGACAAGGACGTGGTCGGCCGCGAAAGCTTCCGGGACGGCGCCAGCGACCAGGTTGGCCACGCCATCATCCTGCGCGATATTACTGAGAGCCGACGGTCGGCACAGGAAACGATCGAATCGGAACGATTGAATGCCCTCACACTGCTCGCCGCCGGAGTGGCGCACGAGATCGGCAATCCGCTCAACTCGCTGCACATCCATTTGCAATTGATGGAGCGCAAAGTCCGCGAACTTGACCACAATGCCAGGGTAGAGCTTCAAGACTCGATCAATGTCGCGCGGTCGGAAATCGCGCGGCTTGACTCGATCGTCACACAATTCCTGCGCGCAATCCGGCCATCGCGGCCGCAACTGCATCCTGAGAACATAAATGCGATTGTCGAGGAAACGGTGCGTTTTTTCGCGCCCGAAATTCAGCAGCGCGACGTTGTCGTCGAACAGGAACTGCGTTCCGACTTGCCTCCGCTTCAGATCGACCGCGGTCAGATGAAACAAGCTTTTTACAACGTGATCAAGAACAGCCTCGAAGCCATGAAACGCCGGGGCATCCTGCGCATTCACACGGACATGAACGACACCCAGGTTCTCATCAGTTTTGTCGATACCGGCGGTGGGATGTCAGCCGAAGATTTGAGCCGCGTCTTTGAGCCCTACTTCACTACGAAACCATCTGGCACAGGCCTTGGCCTGTTGATCGTGCGCCGCATTGTGCGCGAGCACGGCGGCGAACTTTCCATTAAGAGCAGTGAAGGCAAAGGCCTGACGCTAACGATTCGACTGCCTTACATCGACAAGCGCGTTCGTATGTTGGAAGCGGGCGATTCGCAAAAAGAATAGCTAATCGCTGCTGAATACTTTCTTTAGCCACCCCTCGAACTGGCGAAAGAGAAGTCCCAGATAAGCGGCGGGCGATTCCTTGAAAACCTCGATGATGCGCGGACTGAGATCTTGTTTAGGTTCGTCGATCGTGCCAGACAGGTGCACGGTGGTCCAGAGATAGCCGCTCCGCTTGTGAGTGAAAACTTCCTCGGGCTTCGGCAACCAATCGAGATATTGGCGAGTGAGACCAAGCTCAATTGTGCCGTCTAACAAGCGGCGACTGATCGAGACCGCGCCTTCGATCCGGAATTTGCCTGCCTCTTCGATCGTGATCTGGGTGATCTCGATCTTCGGATATCGCCACGCAAAACTGAGCGAACAATCGGTTAGCTCCAGATGTTCGAACGATGTCTTTTGCGCAAGTGCGGCAAGCTTTTCTAAAAAAGTAAGTTTGTCGATTCGACCGTCGTGCACGCGCAGCGACCCTTCCCCGGATGAATTTTCCAATTTCGGATTTTCTCCCGCCCAATGAATTTTGCCGGAGGCGCTGCCGTCAAAATGTCCTTTCCACCTCGCCGGCAGCCACCCGCGAATCGGCAAGCGGTCGAAACTCATATCGAGACCGACGCTTTTGTCGTCCCCGATCCCTGCCTTTCCTTCAGCGTGAATGCTGCCCTCACTCTGCGCACTTGGCGCCAAATCGGCGTCGTAGATAGTGAGCAGCGTCTTGGTGATGAGCACGTGCGCCTGGCGCAAATAAAGATCGGGGATGAGCGCCATTTTTAAGGTGCCTCCGGTTGCCCGATAGTCGAAATCGCGCTCGTGAGGTGCGATGAGCAATCGCGTGCCGAAAAAGCCTGCTCGCTCACCCCGGAATGGCCAGATCACATTGGCCGATTCCGACTCTATGCGCTTTAGGTCCACGCGGTTGGGCAAAAAAATCGAGAACCACGACTTCGATGAAACCGGTTCGGGTTTGTGCTCGTAAATCTGAACCTCGACTTCGCCCGATTGAACGTGCACTTCGTCAAGCTGCCAGGACCGGACAAACACCGCCCACGGATCGAGCTTCGCCGCGATACCGCCAACCTCGATTGACTTCATTGCTTTTTCTCCAGCGCTTGCTTGGAAACCTTTGCTTTGCGCTGTCCAAAAACCGGTACGCCGGATTGGCGCGTAATGGCCGCGCGGAAAATGCAGGCCTTTTGCGGTTTCTCTCTCCACTGCTTCGCGAAACGTGTCGCTCTCGACGTATTGGGTGATCCAGGGATTCAAAAAAATGGCTGCACCAATCGCGATGATGAGAAGAATTCCCATCGCTCCGGCAAAAATCAGCCAGCGACGCCGCGAACGAATTCCGCGCATACCGATTCTTACCGCGCGTTTTGCCTTTCGAAAACTCGAAGTGCGATTTTACCAGCGACTTGCCTGGGTGTTTCGGTTTCACCCGCGGGATTGGCGGGACGAAGGATCTCCGGTCGTCCCAAAGACTCGCGCTCCGCGCTCGACCAACAATTTGCCTGTTCCCGTCCGATGCTGACGAACAGGCCTTCTAACTATTTGTTACTTGTGTCAATCCGAGCGACTGCATTGTGTCGGGCGATAGACTTCCGGTTACGTTTAGCTGGTTGGCTATTTGATAATTCGCCACTGCGTCACGCGTCGCCGGTCCGAAAATGCCATCGACTGGACCGTTGTAATAGCCCAGCTGTGCAAGCCGCTCCTGGATAGCTTCGACCGTGGCATCAGCCGCCGGGACACCGCTATCATAGGGCTCCGTGTTATCATACGGCTGATCGTCTGCGTAGTAATCGTAAGGGTAGTAGTCGTCACCGTAATACGGCAGGTAATCCCACGGGTAAAATCCGGCATCTAGTCCGAACCAGAAACCGTCGTCAAAGACAAAGAACCGATTGCGGAAGAAATGCGCATGCCGCCGATCCCAGTCGCGATGCCAATTTGCGTCGTGACGTTCGGCGATGTGGTCAGTCCGTCCGTTCAATCCGCGTTGTGCAACTGTCCCAGATGAGTTGAAACGATTCTGCGGCCGACCGACCGCTGTTGTTGGGCGAAACGATGGAGTTATCGATCGGCTGGCTCGTCCGGAATAGACACCCTGCTGATATGACGGACGTCCCCCAAATGAAGAGTAGCGCGATGCGCCGAAAGCAACTCCGCCTCCGCGCACACCACGGAACATCGGCCCGAACGTCGGGGCTGCCGCGTGGAAGCCACCAAAGGCGCCACCACGAAAGCCACCTCCGCGGTAACCGCCACCGCCTCCAACTGGTCCAGCCCGGCCGCCACCTCCGAACCCTCCGCCCCCGAAGCCTCCTCCTCCACCGTGAGGACCTGCCCACGTTGGTTGAGTAAGACCAATGAAAGCGGCACTTACCAGACTAAGTAATGTAATTGTTTTCGCCAGTTAGTTTCCTTGCCGTTGCGCGTCCGCGGGATTTTGCGGTGCCACCTAAGAGTTGATCCTCGCTCCCTCCTTCGAGATAGAGGATGGGCAATTCCCACCTAGGGCTTAAACCGGTGCATGCACGGGCAGATTTTCTTCAATCGCGTTGATCAACTCGGGAATACTGATCGGCTTGGCGAGAAATGGATGCCCCTGGATGCGAAGGCCAGCCTTTGTCTCAGCCTTCGTGACTAGCGCGGTGAGAAAGATAATCGGCGTAGTCTGCAATTCAGGATCGGCCTGGATTTCTGCCGCTACTTCGCCTCCATCTGTTTCCGGCATCACTATGTCCAGCAAGATCAGGTCCGGCCTAAAATTCTGGGCACTTTGATGAGCCTTCGTAGGGTCGTTCTCTTCCAACACGAGATAACGGCCTGTCCTTTCGAGAAGGATTTTTACCAGGTGGGTGCTGTCGCCGTCGTTATCAACAATCAGGATGCGGTGCTTTTCTTTGACCGCCGAGTTCGTGCTTGGGCTTGGCCAGGAGAAATCGACATCGGATTCCCGAGGAAAGAAATCTGCTTCAATTACCTTGTTCATATTGTTTTCGATGACGTTGTTCTTGTTGCTGGCTTTTCTAGCTCGTCAGCCAAGCGACGAACCACGCGCCCAGAAATCCGATTACTAAGCCGATAAGCGGGCTAAGCATGGCGAACCAGAGCGAAATCACCTCACCCAAGGCCGGAAAATCGCGCCTTCGCACGCGTGCGGTTGCGCTTATGACGGGAAAAAATGTTGTGCGACGCGAAGAAGGTGGCAATGGCAATCCATTTAAAAGGTTAATCGTTTTCATGCGCTTACGTTATCGGTGACGGTCGTATCGTGACCATTGCGCGTGTGTGGGATTTTGTAATACCACGTTAGAGTTGATCCCCACTCCCTCTTTAGAGTGAGAACCGCTTCGGAAGTTATTTTGGGCCTCTTAATCAACGAAGGCCGCCCGCGACGCGCAATGTTTCACCCGTAATCCACGCGGAATCGGACGAAGCGAGAAAGACCGCGACGGGAGCAACGTCCTGGGGTTGGCCGATGCGGCCCAGCGGTGTCTGCGCTTCAACGCTTTTGCGAAGATCGCCTTGATCGAAGCCGGCTGCACGCACTCCCTCCGTTTCCACCATGCCGGGATTGATGGCATTGACTCGAATTTTGCGCGGGCCGAGTTCCTTGGCCAGCGTTCTGG
>QHOQ01000093.1 GCA_003219355.1 Verrucomicrobiota bacterium | reverse complement strand
TAGCGACCGCGAACAGCAGCGTCTCGGGCAGGAATTGCACGACGGGCTTTGCCAGCACCTTACCGCGGTCGCGTTCATGGCCCGCTCGGTTGCCTTGCGGTTGAAAAATCATCGCGTGATCGAAGTAAGCGATATTGAAAAAATAGCCCAGTTAGTGAACGACGCCGCGACCGACACGCGCAATTTTTCTCGCGCCTTGCACCGCGCCGATGTCGACTCAGCCGGACTCCTAGCAGCCCTGGAGGATTTGGTTGACCGAGAAATCTGGAAAACGCCCTGCTGTTTGGAA
Source organism: Verrucomicrobiota bacterium (assembly GCA_003219355.1). Taxonomy (GTDB): domain Bacteria; phylum Verrucomicrobiota; class Verrucomicrobiia; order Chthoniobacterales; family UBA10450; genus Udaeobacter. Next base: position 18,615 of record QHOQ01000093.1, on the reverse strand, counting down.
ATTAAGTCGCCGTTTCACATCGATGATGACACGGCCGCGTCACATCTCTATCGGATCGCGCGGGAAGCAGTGATCAACGCCAACAAACATGCGCAAGCCCGCAAAATTGTGGTCGCGCTAGGCCGTTCGCGAAAGGGAACCGTCTTGAGCGTAACCGACGACGGTGTTGGATTTCCGAACGAACTGAACAACGCTCACGGTTTGGGGTTTCACATCATGAACTATCGTGCGCGCTCGATCGGCGGCCGCTTGAAAATCGAATCTCCAAAAAAAGGCGGCACGCGGGTGGCATGTCATTTGCCGGATAAATTGCCCCAATTGCAGAAGAGAGAAAACGGCTGGCACAAGCCGTTTCCTGCAAAAATCATAAAAGCGTTAACGGCCCTGATCTAAACTTGCTACATCGGTCAAGCCGCCGAGCGGCGAATTATTAAAAAAGGGGCAATCGAAAGTGGGGCCGAGATGACACGCCGCAGGGCAATCTGGTGAGGCTGGAAATTGGGTATGCGAAATTCCAAGTGCAAGGTGCCAGGACGGCCACCAACTGAATGAAACGCGCCAGATCGACCAACCAAAATCCGAAATGCGATTCGCCGGGCGCGAAACGCATCGTGATCGTCGACGACCACCCGTTGTTTCGAAAGGGACTCGAGCAATTGATTCATTCCGATGGGGCCTTCGCGGTCTGCGGCGAGGCAGGTAGCGCCGCAGAAGCGATGGAAGTAATTCGCAAACTGCATCCCGATCTGGCGATCGTTGATCTTAGTTTGCCGGGCGCGAATGGTATTGAGTTGATCAAAAACATTCGCGCGGAATTTCCGAAGCTTCCGATACTGGTGCTCTCAATGCACGATGAATCGCTCTACGCCTTACGCGCGCTACGCGCCGGAGCAGCAGGCTACGTGATGAAACACGAAGCTATGGCGAATGTGATCCAGGCAATTCACGAAGTCTTTAGCGGTCGTCCCTATCTCAGCCCGGCAATGGCGGCGCAAGTCATTACAAAATTTGCGAAGACATCGTCTGAAGGCGAATCCGACGCCGTCGAGAGACTGAGCGATCGTGAACTGGAGATTCTTGAACTGATCGGCAAAGGCGATGACGTCCACCACATTGCGAAGCTCTTGCATCTTAGCCCAAAGACGGTGGAAACTCATCGGGCACACATCAAAGAAAAACTTGGATTGAAGAATGCACGTGAAGTCGCACGTTTTGCGCTTCAATGGACTGAGGCACGCAGCGTTTAGACGGAGAACGGACGTGATCGGCCTTGATCACGCGTTGAAGCGCTAAAGCGTAAATCCGACGTAACAGGGTAACCTTTAAATGAGTTACGCGGTGCTTGCCCGACAGTTTCCCTTTTGTTCACTGAGAAGCGGGCGCATAATTCTGTAATGGATTCGACGACTCGCGACGCAGTTGATGAACTGCTTCAGACGTATAGCGAAACCGGCGGCATAAATTATCTCGACGCCGCCGCCACTTTGCCCTCGCGTTTGGCGATCGAGGCGGCTTGCGCCGATTTGATGAGCTTGATGTTCCCCGGCTTTCGCAGCGAATCGCTGGTGAGCTCCGAGGATCTAGCCGAGACAACCAGGACCCGAGTAAGAAATCTGCACGCGCGACTCAAAAAGGAGATTTGCCGAAGCCTGGGGAAAATCCCACCAGATGAAGTAACCGACCGGCGAGCGGACGAAATTTTGCGCTGCTTCATGTCGGAGCTACCGAAAGTGCGCAAGACGCTTTGGACGGATATCGACGCAGCCTACGAGGGGGATCCAGCGGCGCAAAGCTACGAGGAAATCATCCTGGCTTATCCGGCCCTGGAAGCAATCGCCATCCAACGCATGGCGCATGAGCTTTATCTAAAAGAACTGCCCTTGATTCCCCGCATCATGACCGAGTGGGCCCATAGCCGCACCGGGATCGATATTCATCCGGGCGCAAAGATTGGCTCGCACTTTTTTATCGACCATGGCACCGGCGTTGTGATCGGCGAGACATGCGAGATCGGTTCGCGAGTAAAATTGTATCACGCCGTCACCCTTGGCGCGCGCAGCTTCCAAAAGGACGAGCACGGCAAGATCAAAAAAGGCGGCAAGCGACACCCCAAAGTGGAGGACGATGTCACGATTTATCCAAATTCGACTGTGCTCGGCGGTAAAACGGTAATCGGCGCGCGTAGCACGATCGGCGGAAACGTTTTTCTGGTGCAAAGTGTTCCGCCAGATTCGCTCGTGTATTATGAAGAGAAACAACTTCAAATCGTGCCCAAGCGGTCGCGCAAGACCAATGGTCGCAGCGGAGGGTTTACCGGATGATTCCGGTCATGAACGCAAAAATTAGCAGAGCGCGACCGTTGCACGTACCAACGATTGCGAGCAGGACCAAGAGAAGACGATGATTTATCTCGATTACAGCGCGACTACGCCGCTTTGCGATCAAGCACGCGAGGCGATGCTGCCGTACCTTGATCGACATTTCGGGAATCCATCGAGCGTGCATGCCGCGGGACGCGAAGCGCGCGCCGCGATCGATGATTCGCGCGATAAGCTCGCGAAGCTTCTCGGCGCCAAATCCCACGAATTGATCTTCACGAGCGGTGGAACGGAATCGTGCAATCTCGCCGTGCTCGGATTGGCGAGATGCCCGACGTCGCGCGGCGGCCACGTGATCTCAAACAAAGGCGAGCATCATGCGGTCTTGAATGCAGTCGAATATTTGGAAAAGCGGGAAGGCTTTGAAGTAACGTGGCTTAATCTTTCACGAGATGGAATTGTCGATCTTGATCAACTTGCCACCGCGATCCGGCCCGAGACGAGACTGGCTTCAATTATGACGGCAAACAACGAAACGGGCGTGGTCCAGCCGATGCGCCGGATTTCCGAAATCTGCCGCGAACGCGGTGTCCTCTTGCATAGCGACATGGTGCAATCATTTGGCAAGATCGATACCGACTTGTCTCTGGTCGATTCCGCAAGTTTCGCCGCGCACAAATTTTACGGTCCGAAAGGCGCGGGCCTGCTTTTTCTGCGCAGTGGATTGTCGGTCCAGCCGATCATGTTCGGCGGCACGCACGAAAATGAGCGACGGCCCGGGACGGAAAACGTAGCGGCGATTGCAGGAATGGCGGCCGCCGCGGAATGGACGTTGCGAGGCAGGGGCGGTTCACCCGACCACCCGAATGATTTGTATCAGCCAGGCGGGCCAGGCTCGGCGGACGAGCAAGAGCGGGAAAAAGTATTGCGTGACGAATTGGGCGCACGCGTAACTCAGATTTTTTCGGAGGCGCAGCAAAACGGCGATCCAGTAAACCGCCTTCCGAATACTCTAAATGTGAGTTTCCCTGGTTTCGATTCGGAGACACTGCTGATGGCACTCGATTTGGAAGGCGTTTGCGCCTCGAGTGGATCGGCCTGCATGGTTGGCTCCGTCGTGGCGTCGCATGTCTTGCTCGCGATGGGATTGCCGACGGAACGAGCCAAGTCTGCTGTTCGGTTTTCGCTAGGTAAACAAACCACCGCAGAGGAAATCGATGGCGCGGCAGATGCAATCGCGCGAATTTTTGAGCGATTCGCCAGGACCAAGACAAAGAGCGAAGCATATGCTGTTGCGTAAGCAGCTCGAATTCGTCTTTGAAAGATCGACAATTCATCAATCCGCAGGACGAGACGTCGATCTTGAACTGAAAGCACGGGAAATCTTGTACGCCGTTGGCGCGGCGCGCCTCGCCGGTTTGGTTCGTGTGGAATGGAATCCGCGTCTGAAAACTGCGGCTGGCCGTGCTGATTCTCGCGAGAAATTGATTTCGCTAAATCCACGATTATCCGATTACGGCGAAATCGAAATTGACCGGACCCTTCGCCACGAACTCGCTCATCTCGTCGCCCAATTCCGTGGTGGCCGCCGGCGGATTTTGCCGCATGGACTGGAGTGGCGTAGCGCCTGCCTTGATCTCGGGATCGGCGATGAGGTGCGTTGTCACAATCTTCCGTTCCCAATCAGCGTGCATGCTCCGCGGTTTTTCTACAAATGCCCGAATTGCGCGCGCGAGTTTCCGCGGGTGCGCCGAATCAAACGTGCGGTCGCATGCCTGACATGTTGCCGCGCGCATAACGGTGGAGAATTTGACGCGCGATTTCGCTTGAAGCGCGTGGGGTAGAGACAGCGTGCCGCGCTGTCCGCGGACGTCTCAGCGCGGCGCCCCCACCAATGCTAAGCGGCGTTCTCGCTCCCCTCGCTTTTCCTTGCTTTCTCCCCGCGCAATTTCGCTTGGATAAACATGTCTATATTGCCGTCCATGATATCCTGCACGCTACTCGTCTCCACACCGGTGCGATGGTCTTTCACCATTTGGTACGGTTGGAAAACATAAGACCGGATTTGACTACCCCACGCGATATCGCCCTTTTCTCCATATTGCCGATCGATCTCGGCGCGTTTTTTGTCCTGCTCAATTTCGTAAAGTTTTGCTTTCAACATTTTAAGCGCGAGTTCGCGGTTGCGACCCTGGCTACGCTCGGCCTGGCAAGCGACAACGAGCCCACTCGGCTTGTGCATAATCCGCACAGCGGTTTCAACCTTGTTAACGTTTTGGCCACCTTTGCCTCCGCTGCGAAAGGTGTCGATCTCCAGATCGGCCGGATTGATCTCGATCGGGGCGGAATCGGCGATCTCGGGGACAACATCGACACTCGCGAAGGAAGTGTGACGCCGCTTGTTTGCATCAAACGGCGAAATCCGCACAAGCCGATGGACGCCTCGCTCGGTCTGAAGATGCCCATAAGCGTACTCGCCGCTCACAAGCAATGTGACCGACTTTATGCCAACTTCTTCGCCCTGACTTCGCTCGATCCAGCGCTGATACATGCGCAGCAGCATGTCGGCCCAATCGCACGACTCGGTGCCGCCGGCGCCGGAATGAATGGTAAGAAATGCATTCGCGCGATCATTCTCGCCAGAAAGAAATTGGCGCAGCTCGAATTCTTCAAGCTTGTGAACTAATCGGGCGTGCTCAGTCGCGACCTCCTTCTCTGCCTGGGCGCGCGCAGTCGCACCCGTTTCTTCCGTCGCTAACTGCTGCAGCGCATTAAAATCTTCAATTTCGCGTTCCAGGTCTTGAAAGGGGCTGATGAGCGAGCGCAATCGGGAAACTTCCTCGACGTCACTCTGGGCGCGCTCGCGATTAGACCAGAAATCGGGCGCGGCCATACGCCCCTCGATCGCCGTTAGATTCTTTTGAAGCCTTTCGACGTCAAAGAAACCTCCGCAATTCGCGCACACGCGCTTTCAAATCTTCAGCATCGATCTGTTGAACTTCTGCGGCCATCCGACAAGATAGTGCCGCATCACGAAGACGCAAAGGCAGGGACGATTGACTCCGAAAGCTTTCGCGAGTCGACCTCCATTGGCTGCCATGCGGCGAGCAAGGCGGTTCAGGTGAGCCGTCCCTATCGCCGCGCGGAGCTGGCCGCTTTCGGTTTTGCAGCCCGCGCCGGCTCAAGACGAAAAATCGTTTCCCCCTCCTTCATGAGATCCAGGCGATCACGCGCAATCGTTTCCAGATACGTAACGTCTGTTTTGAGCATATTGACCTCGCGAGTCTGCCGCGACAGCAAAGTTTGCTGCTCGTTTACTTGTGCTTGGAGGTTATCGATTTCGGCCCGGCTTTGCACAAGCCTTTTGTAAGGCGGAACGAACAAACTCACAATCACCAGCCAGGCGGCTAGGACTAGCAGGACGCGAAGAATTCGGTTAAGTCGCTGCCAAACTGTGGCTTCGCGACGCGCACGGAAGTCGCCGTAGGTCTGATCCACTTAGCGCATGTTAAGGCCGTACACGGCTTTGTCACCAAGTTCTTGCTCGATTCGCAAGAGCTGATTGTACTTCGCGACGCGATCAGTCCGGCAAAGCGATCCAGTTTTGATTTGACCCGCGTTAGTCGCGACCGCGATGTCCGCGATGGTTGTATCTTCGGTTTCACCGGAGCGATGGCTGATGACCACACCGTAATTATTTTTCTTTGCTAGCTGAATCGCGGACAGGGTTTCTGTGAGCGTGCCGATCTGATTCACTTTGATTAAGATCGAATTCGCCACGTGCTCGGCAATTCCTTTACGTAGAAATGCGACATTTGTGACAAAGATATCGTCCCCCACCAGCTGAATCTCATCCCCGAGTTTCGCCGTTAATTCTTTCCACCCGTCCCAATCGTTTTCGGCACAGCCATCCTCAATCGAGACGATCGGAAATCGCGCGCAAAGATCGACATAATATTCGATCAGTTCTCCCGCAGTTTTTTTTGAACCGTCCGATTTCTTGAAAACGTAAACGTTGTTTTCACTGTCGTAGAATTCGGAGGCAGCAGGGTCGAGCGCGATAAATATTTGTTCGCCGAGCTTGTAGCCAGCCTTCGTAACAGCTGTCGAAATCGATTCCAAAGCGTCCTCGGCGGAATCGAGCCGCGGCGCAAATCCACCTTCGTCCCCAATCGCCGTAGAAAGATGCCGACCTTTGAGGACAGACTTGAGCGCGTGAAACACCTCCGCGCCATAACGCAGCGCTTCCGAAAAGGTCGGCGCACCGCGCGGCACAATCATGAATTCTTGAAAATCGATCGGCGCGTCCGAATGCGCGCCGCCATTCAAGATGTTCATCATCGGCACCGGTAACACCCTTGCCTCAGACCCCCCGAGATACCGAAAGAGCGGTAGATTTTCGGCAGCCGCAGCAGCATGCGCGACTGCCAGTGAAACGCCAAGCAAGGCGTTTGCGCCCAGGTTCAGTTTATTGGGTGTTCCATCAAGCGCGATCAGTTTATCATCGATCTTCGATTGATCGCGCGCATCCCAGTTTTCCAGAGCCGGCGCGACCTTCTCGTTGACATTGGCAACAGCCTGCTTGACGCCCTTGCCGCCGTAACGGCTCTTATCGCCGTCGCGCAGTTCCAACGCTTCATGCTCGCCAGTGCTTGCTCCGCTTGGGACCGCCGCCCGCCCGAGTGCCCCATTCTCGAGCTGCACGTCCACTTCAATAGTGGGATTACCACGCGAATCCAGAATTTCGCGGCCGATAATGTTGCGGATCGACGTTTTTGACATTGCAGGATATCACAGCGCAGAGGGATTACGCGTCGCAATCATGCGCACGGGCGATCCCTGTTCAACTAATCTTCGTGGTGGCCAAAGAACCGGGTAGTGTCCTACGCTCAAATTAGGACACTACCAAGAACCGGCGCCCCTTGCGGTTCTTTCTTGTGATCGATATTCTCGTTGGTAATTTCGCCTAGGTGCGGATAATCTGACCAATGATTTGCTTGCAGAGATTGGGTGCGATCGGCGTGATGGGCATCATTTTTGTGTCCGCTGGTGCGGAAATTGGACGCCTCCCGGCTGATCAACTTGCCAAGGCAGTTAGAAGCGACTCCATCAGCATCCCGACGCCCGGGGAACTTTTCGCCGCGCTTGAGAAGCCGGGTAAAACAAATTGGTCGGGCCAATACCGTGGCCCGATGTCGATGACGTACCGCGACCGCGCGCAAATCGCACTTAACCTCGGTGGCTTGATCGCCGATGGCTTTATTGCCGTCGAGGCCAAAGACAGCCAACAGGTGAAAAACATCGGGTCAGACATCATCAAACTTTCAAAAGCGTTGGGAGTAAGTGAGAATCTGCTCAGTCGTGGCAATAGCATTAACGAATTTGCCGAACATGACGAATGGGACACGCTACAGGAAGAATTGGAAGCGACACAAAACGAAGTGAAATCCTCGATGCAATCGCACAGCGACCAGGATTTGGTCATCCTCGTAAGTCTGGGCGGCTGGGTTCGTGGCACGCAAGTCGTCAGCGCGGCAATCCTGCAAAATTATGACGAACGAAGCGCAAAAGTTTTGCGGCAACCGGCGCTTGTCAGTTTGATCCAGTCAAAAGTCGGTGAGATTTCACCCGAACTTCGCAGCGACCCTCTGGTTAAAAATGTGAGTGAACAACTTGCTGGCATTGGGAAGCTCGTTTCTTTCCCCATTGGCAAGGCACCAAGCGTTGACGAAGTGCGGAAAGTCAACGAGGCGATCGGGAAAGTGATGGAGGAAATAGAGAATAAAGCGATCGCAAAGTGAAGCGCCGCCTTTCCATTTTCTTGGCGGTATTCGTGCTCGCCGCCAACATCTGTGTCCGCGCTCAGACCAACACTGAGGTCGAAGCGCGTAAAGCCGCACTCGATCTCGCCGGCGCATTCACAAACGATGGATTCAAGATACGCGACGGTCATTGGTGTGGCACGATCAAGCCGCACGATCATGCTCTGATCGCGGTGAATCTCTATGCCGGAAATCAGTATTGGTTTTCTGCCGGCGCAACTGAACAGGCGAAGAAAATTGCGGTGAGGGTTTATGATGAGAGCGGCAAGCAAGTCACGACTGAAGGTTACAATGCCGGAGAAAAAGCTGCGGCTGGTTTTTCACCGACAAATAGCGGCCAGTATTTCGTTTCGGTCGATCTGGTTGAAGGCCAGGAGGGCAGCTTCTGTCTCGTCTATTCTTATAAGTAAGATCGGGGTCAAACTTTTTGTCTGGCGTCAGCTTTCGTCAACTAGACTTTCGCCCCTTCGCATCTTTCTTAGGATCAGTTTGGTCTCATGGCATGATCTCGCTCCAGGTATTTTACGAAGGCAATGTTCAAGGTGTCGGTTTTCGCTGGTCGATTCGACACATAGCGAAAGGGTTCGATATCACTGGCTGGGTGCGCAATCTGGTTGACGGTCGCGTAGAACTTCAAGTGAACGGAGAGGAAAATGAAGTGCGCGCGTTCCTTGACGCCGTTCGCCAAAGCGATCTTCGCGCCCATATCCGCAGTCAAACGGAGAACAAGTTGCAAAACCCGGTCGCGGGCCACGGTTTTGAGATTCGCCATGACTGATCCGGCTATCGCTGTTCGGGGACTAACGAAAATTTTCCCCATCCCTTTCCATCGGCAGTCGATCGTCGCGGTCCGCGATCTCGATCTTCGCGTTGAACCAGGCGAAGTTTACGGGCTGCTCGGTCCAAATGGCTCTGGCAAGAGCACCACTCTGAAAATTATTCTCGGCCTCGTTTCGCCAACGCGTGGTTGCACAGAGATTTTCGGTCGTGACAGCCGTCTTGTTAAAAGCCGGGAAGCGGTCGGTTTTCTGCCGGAGAATCCCTACTTCTACAAATATCTTAGCGGCGAGGAAACGCTGCGTTTCTTTGGCCGACTCTGCGGGCTCGGTGGCGCTGGCTTAAAGAATCGCATGGACGAATTGCTGGAGCTCGTCGGGCTGACAAATGCGCGAAAACGGCGACTTGGCACGTATTCGAAGGGCATGTTACAGCGCATCGGCCTCGCCCAAGCGCTCATTCATGATCCCAGGCTGGTCGTGTTGGACGAGCCGACCGCAGGCGTTGACCCGGCCGGCTCGCGTGAGATTCGTGATCTGATTCTCGACCTTAAGCGACGTGGAATCACCGTGCTGCTTTCCTCGCATTTGCTCGCGCAAGCGCAGGAAATTTGTGATCACGTCGGCATTCTCGCTGACGGCGTGTTGGTACGCGAAGGTCGGCTTCAAGAATTGATTGCGATCGAAAATCAAACCGAGCTTGTGATCGCCAATGCTTCTTCCGATCTCGTGGAAGAGATTGAATCACTCATCAAGCGATCGAACGCGGAATTGGTCGCGCGTCGAAGATCGACTACCACGCTCGAGAAACTGTTTCTCGATGCGACTACGGAGCGCCCCAGGTCATGAGTGATCAAACGGTGGTCGTTGCGCGACATCGCACTTTTTCTTTCTCGCGACTGTTCGCGATTACAACCAACACCCTAACCGAACTGACGCGCTTAAAAGTTTTTTATGTCCTGCTGGTCTTTGCTCTGGTTTTGATCGGCAGCTCCATCTTCATGGCGCAGTTCAGTTTTCAACAGGAATTTCAAATCTTGAAAGACGTTTCGCTTGGCGCGATGTCGATCTTTACCTCTCTTTTGGCGATCGTCGCCGCCGCGCGACTTATTCCCCAAGACGTCGAGGACCGCACGATTTACACCATTCTCGCGAAGCCAGTGCCGCGCTTGGAATACCTGCTCGGGAAAATTGCTGGTGTTCTTCTGCTGCTGGCGATCAGCACACTCGTAATGAGTGCGGTCTTTCTCTTTGTGCTCTATGCGCGCGAACAAAGCGTAATACAAATGACCCTGCGGCAAATGTCGGGAGCGCCGCGCGAACAAGTCGACGATGCTCTTCGCGCGATCCGCTCTTCCGCCCTCAACATCGATCTGTTCCCCGGAATTATCATCATCTATCTAAAAGCATCTTTGCTGGCGGCACTGACGCTTTTTGTATCAACCTTCGCAACGACAAACATCTTTACGATTGTTGTCATGGCTTTCATTTATTTTATCGGCCATTTGCAGGCGACCGCACGCGAATATTGGCTTCATGAACACAGCAGCGGCTGGATTACACGTGTCTTCCTGGCAATTGTCGCGCTGCTCTTTCCAGACTTGCAGGCCTTCAATCTGGTTGACGATATCGTGGCCGGGGCTGCGATTTCCATCGCGCTTTTTCTGAAAACAGCTGTCCTCGGAATTTTTTATACCGCGATCTACACACTTCTGGCCGCATTCGTCTTTTACGGCAAGGAATTATGATCCGCCTCGTTTTGGTTCTCCTAACCCTCTTCGCCTTCGGCGCAATTAAACTGCCCGTAGAACAGGTTATTTTCGCGCAACATCGACAAGAAAATCTCCGCGGCGTTGAATTCAATCTCGATCTTCGAGAAAAACTCGGGCAGCTCGGTTTCATTGCTGCCTTGAGCGGATTTCGAGCGATCGTCGCCGATGGCCTTTTTATTCAAGCACATGTCGCTTGGGAGCGGACAGAATGGGGTCGCGTACTCTTGTTGTTCCGTCAGATCACTACCCTACAGCCCCGCGCAATCTTATTTTGGGACATGGCGGCATGGCACATGGCTTGGAACGCGAGCGTTGCCGCGATGAACGATCGCACCCAGCCACGCCTTGCGTTGCGCGTCAAAGCGCAGCGCGAGTATTTTGCGCTTGGAAAAGATTTTCTTGAGCGCGGAATAAAAAATAACCCCGACCGCCCGCACCTCTACGAAACGCTTGCCACTGTTTATAAAGAGAAATACAAAGACCACGAGCACGCGTCGGCGCTTTTCGCCGAGGCATCAGCCTTGCCTGGAGCGCAAAGTTTCGATAGGCGCTTTTCCGCCTACGAACTCTCCTACTGCGAGGGACGGGAGCGCGAAGCATATGACCGCCTGCGTCAGCTCTACAACGAGGGTGAAAAGGAACGGCTGCCGACTTTGATCACGCGCCTGAAATTCCTCGAAAACAAACTCGGAATCCCGCAGGATCAGCGAATTCCCGATCGTGCACCATAGCGCGTTTCGATCGATGCGTTTCGCGATTTTCAGTGATATCCACGCCAATCTGGAAGCACTCGAGGCCGTGCTTGCGGACGCCCACAAGCACAAATGCACGCACTTTGTTTGTCTCGGCGACGTGGTCGGCTACAATGCGAATCCGCATGAGTGCGTGGAACGCATTCGCGAAATGGATTGCCCCATCGTCAAGGGTAATCACGACGAGCAGGCGTCGCTTAGCGAGTCCTCGACCGATTTCAACGAGCTCGCTGAGCGGGCCATTGAGTGGACGCGGGGCAATTTGACCGACGAAGATAGGGAATGGCTGGGCGGCTTGCGATTACAGCAACAGGTGCGCGGTTTTACTATCGTCCACGCGACGCTCGATACGCCAGCGCAATGGGGCTATGTCTTTAACAATCTCGACGCGGCCGCGAGCTTCACCTATCAGCACACGACAGTTTGTTTTTTCGGCCACACTCATGTGCCGATGGTATTTATTCGGGACGATAACGGCGTAAGACGGGAAAGGATCGAACACGTCCGCATCGACATGACCAAGAAATATTTCATTAACACGGGCAGCGTTGGACAGCCACGCGATGGAAATTGGCGCGCGGCCTACTGCATTTACGACATCGATAACCACATCGTCGAACAATTGCGAGTGAAATACGATCTTGCAACTGCACAAAAGAAGATCATTAAAGCCGGCCTGCCGCAGCCGCTTGCCGAGCGGCTTGCGATCGGACGCTGATTGTTTCTGGCAAATCTGAAATCGATTTTGATCATCAAGCCGAGTTCGCTCGGCGACGTCGTCCACACCCTTCCGGCTGTGGCGTTGCTGCGCGATGCTCATCCCCATGCTGAAATCAGCTGGGTGATCAATCGGGAATTCGCTCCACTGCTCCGCGGCAATTCCGATGTCAACCACGTTCAGATCTTTCCCCGTCACGAATTTCGCGGTCTCGGTGCGACAGGGAGTTTGTTCCGGTGGTGGAGGACGACCAAACTGCTGCGGCCCGATCTCGCGCTCGATTTCCAGGGACTGTTGCGTAGCGCGTTGATCGCAAGAATCAGCGGCGCAAGAGAAATATGCGGAATGAGCGATGGGCGCGAAGGCTCGCTCTGGTTTTACCATCGCGTCGCCAAGGTCGATCGGCATGGGCATGCGGTGGAACGCTATATAAAGCTGGCCGAATGCGCCGGCGCCACTGTCGGCGACTCGCTTCGTTGGCCCATTCCGACAGGCGATCCGCTTCCGCGCTTCGATGACTATCCGCCGTTCATCCTTCTTCACCCTTTCGCCCGCGGTGGTGGCAAATCGCTCTCGAATGCTGTGGTCCAAGAATTCTGTCGCGCGTTTTCGCCCACGCGTGTCGTCACTGTCGGACAATCGCAACACAAGATCGAGCCACCTGAAAATTGCATCGAATTGACCAACCAGACTTCGCTGCTCCAATTGATCTGGCTCATTCGGGCCGCGCGCTTTGTCGTGAGCGTGGACAGCGGTCCGATGCACATCGCTGCGGCTGTGACTGATAATCTATTGTCGATTCATACGTGGACCGATCCGCGCCGGGTCGGTCCTTACAATCCCGACGCTTGGGTTTGGAAAAGCGGTCAACTCTTCCGTGTCAGCGAGCTGGGAGCGGCAAAGATCAAACGACGTGGCCGTCGTTTTAAGCCAAAAGATGTTCTCGCCATAGCCGAGCTTATTCGGCCACTAGTCCCAGTCGATCCGATGCTCGCTTAGATTGGATATTTCAGAGCCAGGCAATAGCCCAGCCATTGTCTACGAGACTAACCAAACTGGAGTTACGTTGCGAGGTGTCTGGTCGATACACAGCTCCGTTTTTGGCTTCTTTTTTGGCAACCGCGCGACCGTCGTCATCCGATTCAGTACACAAAGGCTGACGCGGATTCTTAAGTGTCGAGGGAAATCCTTGGCAGGGAGCTTCTATCCCTCGCAAAACAACAAACAAGAAGGGCAAATATATGAAAAAACTTCTCTTAATTGCATTGGTGGCAAGTGGATTCGCTTTCGCTTCTGCGCCGCGTACTGACGCGGGTGTTGCGATTGGCATTGGGCCAATTGGGATTGGGGTTGGAGTTGGCTATCCCTATTACGGATACGGCTATTATCCCTACGGGTACTATCGACCGTACTCCTACTATCGGCCATATTCCTATTATTATAGTGGGCCGTCATACTACTGGTATAACGGGCATCGGGTCTACCGCCACCATCGTCATCATTATTATCGTCACCAATACTAAGCTGACGTAGGATCTAAAATCCACTGAGCTGGTTCGGCAACGTCGAGCCAGCTCTTGTTTTTTACAGCAGCAGTCCCAACTGCAGCCTACACGCCGCTACAACGGAGGCGATTGGATCAATCGCCCCTACCAGAGACGGGTCCGTTGCTTCAAAACGAATTCTGCGAGCGGCAAATCTCGCGGGTAAGTGATTTTGAAATTGAAATCGTCATTTGGCAGAAGGAAAACCTTGCGACCAAGTCGCTCGACCGCTGAAACTTCATCCGTCACGGAAACTTTCTTTGCATAGACTTCGCGATACGCTTCCTCGATCCACGCGCGTTCAAAGATTTGTGGCGTTTGCATGGCGTAAATTTGATGTCGATCCACCGAATCGGTGACCACAAAATCTACATCGGCGCGCTTGAGCGTATCCCTAATTGGCTCGGCCAAGGCCGCGGCACCATGTATCTCGCACCGCTCAAAGACGCCCTTGATTTGCTCCGGCGTAACTAGCGGGCGCGCGGCGTCGTGGACAGCAACATATCGAGCATCAGGGCTAAGATTTCCCAGACCAGCACGAACGGAATCTTGTCGACGTTCTCCGCCGGTGATAATGGCCCGAACTTTTTTGAAGCTTTGATTGCGCGTGAGCCTTCGGATCTCAGTGCTTCGATCGCCTCGCGTGACGACGATTATTTCGCCGACGCAATCGGCCAGCTCGAACGCGTCGATGGCATGCGCTATCACCGGTTTACCGGCGATTATTTCGAATAGTTTATCAGAGCCCATGCGGCGGCTGCTGCCTGCCGCGACAATAATGGCCGTAAGCATTTGGATTGGCCTTTAGAGCGCAAGCAGGGTTGAACCAGTGGAGGACTTCACTCTCAACTATCCAATTGCTTTTGCACTTCTTGGCTCAAAGTCTTGCCATTGGCGCGGCCAGCCACTTTGACTTGTAAGGCTTTCATCACCGTGCCCATCTGCGCCTTGGAGGTCGCACCGACTTCGGCAATTGTTTCATGCACAGCTGCTGCGAGTTCGTCGGCGCTCATCGCTTGCGGTAAATACGCGTTCAAGATCGATAATTCTTCTTTCTCTTTCGCGGCGAGTTCGGCGCGACCGCCCTTTTCGAAACTCTCGATCGAATCCTGGCGTTGTTTGGCCTGCTTGCGAATGACCTGCACGGCTTCTGCGTCGCTTAGTTCGGCTTCTGTTCCTGATTTTGCAATTGCAGCGTAGTTCAAAGCGGATTTGAGCATGCGCAGAACGCTAAGCTTCGTGGCGTCCCTGGCGCGCATGGCCTCTTTCAAATCCGAATCCAAACGCTCCTGCAATGTCATGTGTGCAAAACTACTTAGCGCTGTGCAATTGTCGATTGCGCAGCAGCCACAACCGCGCCGGCGACTGACTTGCGCCTAACGAATAGTCACCAGGCCAGCTTCTACCTCATCGCGTTCCGTCTCTGCAATCGCCTGGAAGCCGGCCTGCGGGATTTCCAACCAGCCCGCTTCATCAAAGAACCACGAGCGGCCTTCCAATTTAATAAAAATGGCGTGCGCAGATGAAAAAATGGAGACCGGAATGGTAAGTTGGCCTGCGAAAGCGTTGCCGCAATATTGTGCCCCAGCGACGTAGTCCAGCGAGGCCGAATCCAGCATTTCAACACGTGAAGATCGGGCGGGCACGCGTATCGTCACGCAACGCAACGGGCCAGCTTCGTCACGTCCCACAACAAAAAGCGTCGATTCGGACATACGCATGACTTTGGGGGAGAGCCGCACCTCTACGCGAAGCGAACGAGGCAGCCTGAAAACTGAAACGATTGAGCCATCAGCGACGGTTTTATCGCGTGCGCAAAGCTTGACCAGACCCTCCGGCCGGCCAGCATATCCGAGAAATCGCTTCCTCGATAATTTGAGCTGCGTTTTGTGACAGCGAATTGCCCGAAGCTTGGTCGCTACTTCGACGCGGGATTGGTGGATCGTTTCCGCACGATCAAAAAACGCGGGCCTCCTACCGTGAACAGCGTAGCTCCAAACAGCTATCTGTCCGGTCGCCACCGGTTCCGAAAAAGATTCGCTCAAGACAAGCCGAAGCATTACTGCGAGCGCGCTATGGTCGGGATGCGTATCAGAAATCGACGGCACGAGAAGATCCGTCGGCCCCCAATCAGCAATGATTGCTGCAAAGCGCTCGAGCGCAGATTGACAATCGCACATCAACATGGCGGTCAATTTCTGATCGGGTAAGGCCAGAAAGCGCGCGGCCGAACCGTTGACGCCCAGAACACGCAATGCCGCCAGCGCTTCTGTGCGTCGCAATCTTCCCCACCGCCTGCGGTCGGTTGCGTTCAGGCGCCACTTGCGTTCGAGCACGCGTTGCGGCCAGGGATTATCGTCGCCGTCCGTAACGTAGATGACACGAACCACTGCACCGGCCCGAACTGCTCGTTGTAAAATAATGCTGCATGCGAGCGATTCATCGTCCGGGTGGGGCGCGAACAGCAACAAGCGAGAACGCGAAGTAAAGGCTGGAACCAGCACGGCTAAGTCTTCTAGCAGAAGCGCAGTCAAAGGCAATGCCAGAACTCCTATCCTTTTGCCCGCGGGTGGGAGAACTTCTCAGGGATGAAATTTCGATCCACCGCCTGGGCCCAGAGAAGAGCGAGTTGTGTTCTCGATGACGTTTGCACAAAAGTGTGCCCGCCCGGCGCGAGAAACCGCGCACCATCATATGGCGTCCCGTCCAGCACTCCTTTCACCAAGCCGTCACGCGCGATAATCTTGTAAGACGCCGGGATCACAACTTCGAAGTCCATCCGCGTGCTATCTGTCGCAGAGGGTTTCAAAAACCTGCCTGCCACGTGCAAGTCGTCGCCGACGGGAATATAATTTTCCCAGATAAATTTTATGACGGCGACACAGGTATGAGTCTCAATAGCCCGCTCGGCAGCGTCGTCGGCTATAAGACCTCGGTCGAGGCGCTCCATCATGATCGATTCCGTCACCGGCCAAAAACAGCGTTGCCGAAAGATGGTTTCGCCTTTGCAATCGAGAACGTAATCGCCGGGCTCGGTCAATTTCAAAACACCACGTAGCAAATTCGTCTCGAGTTGGGCGCGATCGATCCAGAACGGGCACGTGGCAATTATTAGGAGAAACTCTGCCAGAGCGACAAACGCCGGCAAAGGAATACGGCGCAGATAACGGCTGACACGCAGGCCGTGCTTCGCAAAGCGAGATGAAATAGCAAGCAAAGCTCCGCTAACAAGGACGAATGCGAGAGGATAATATGGAAGGTAATCCTGGCGAATGAGGAGGTTCCAAAAGCTGCGCAGAGCTAGCACATAAAAGCCGCAGATGAGAAAGATGAAAGCGCGCCGAAACGCCACTGCCGGCTCGGGAGTCGCGCCAACGATTAGTCGCGCAGCATAAATCGCAAATGGGAAGACCACCGGGAAAACAATGATCGACCAGGCTGGATGATTTCTGGCATTGAGATGCGGCAGAATGTTGTGGTCAAAATTGCAATAGCGAAAATCACGCCATGCGCCAGCGAGCGCAAACGCCGCCGCGATCGTGCCGGGAGCTAGCGTGACCGCGGCAAAGAATGCCGCCGTACAGCGGGCGAGATGTGTCCATGATTGGCCAAGTTGTTTTCTCCCCAGGAGGAAGAGCGCGATTGGTCCACCGACTAAAAGCGCGAGGAACAAGAGAATCGACTTCATCGAGACGCTGAAACAAAACCCAAGCAAAAGCCCGGCGATCAGCGCTCGGGGCACGGTAAACGCACCGCTGATCAGGACGGTAACGCACAGAAGCCAGAGCGGTGCCCAGAGATTGTCAGTCCGAAATTCGAACGAGGTAAAATGATACGTGGAATAGAGGCCCGCCAAAATCACCGCCCAAATCCCGGCGCGTCGAGAAAAAAGTAATTCCCCGATTCGATAACTGCACCAGGCTCCGACAAAGTACATCGGTAACAGGATAAAGCGCATCCAGTAAAGAATGGTCGCCCGGTCGCCAATCAGACCGAAAATCGGCGCGAACATGATCTGGAAAAGGGGCATGTGATTATCGAATACATCGCGGTATTGGACGAACCCGCGCGCCCACGCCCAGATTACGTGCATGTGCTGCGACTCATCGCTGTCGAAGCGGTAACGCGTTATATTCACGAGTTTGAGCGCGATCATGAGCGCGAAAAGACTCGCGGCTGCCACAAACTCGGCTGGGCCGGACATCCCAAAGTAATCGGCGCCTCGTTGCGCGATCGATCTGCCGCACGAGGACGCAGGCCGACTTAGCGAAATAGTAGATTCCAGCGCCATCTCCAGTTGAATCCTAGCGGGCTAATTCTGCGCAGCAATTTTCTCAGCGCACTTCCGCACTGACTCGGCGTCGCTGACCGATATCACATCTATGTCTTTGCGCGTGCGTCGCAATAAACCAGCCAGCACACCGCCCGGCCCCAGTTCGATGAAAAAATTGCAGCCAATTTCTGCTAGCCGCTCCACGCAATCGAGCCATCGCACCGTGCCCGTGACTTGATTCTGCAAGGTGCGGCGAATTTCAATCGGAGTTGTCGCTTCCAAGCCAGTGACATTGCTAATCACGGGAAACCGCGGCGGCAGCACCGGAATATGGCGAAGCGCAGCGCCTAGCTTTTGATAGGCGGTTTCCATCAAGCGCGAATGATACGCCCCCGCGACATTGAGCAGCGTCGCGCGGCGAATCCCATATTCCTTGGCCACCCCGACTGCCGCTTCCACTTTCGCTAGCTCGCCCGAGATGACGATCTGGCCGGGCGCATTGATGTTCGCAATATCGACGTCTTCATCCGCTGCGAGTTGGCGCACCACGTTTTCATCCGCTCCGATCATCGCCGCCATTGCACCGGAGGTAGCGGCGCAGGCTTCATCCATCAATTCGCCGCGCCGCTGCACAAGTTTC